>JAKPGY010000099.1 GCA_029550685.1 Bacillota bacterium | reverse complement strand
ACTTCGTCAGGCAACAGAAGAACCTCATCTTCTACGGCAATATAGGCGCCGGCAAGACCCACTTGGCTACGGCCATAGGGATTGAAGCCTGCAATAGAGGTCTATCTGTTCGGTTCTTCCGTACAGCAGCCTTGGTCAACCAACTCAGCGATGCACAGAAAAAAGGCGAGCTCAATAAACTTCTGAAACAATTAGCAAAGGCTGATCTGTTAATCTGCGATGAATGGGGCTATGTGCCCCTGGACCGAGACGGTTCCAAGCTCTTGTTCCAGGTAATTTCAGACCGCTACGAGCAAAGGAGTGTGATCATCACTACCAATCTTGAATTTAGCAAGTGGGTAAACATCTTCTATGATGAGCAGATGACGGCTGCCATGATCGACCGCTTAGTTCACCACAGCTACCTGCTATTATTCGATGGACAGAGTTACCGGATTAGGAAATCATTGATGAAAGGCTACGCATAAATTCCCTGGCGGGGTTGTTGCAAGGGAAGTTTGCAAACACAGGGAAAAAGGGCTTGCAAAAAACACCCAAAGGAAAGTGAGGCAATCACAATCGCTTGAATTACAATGTGGGAATACAACCAGATGTTTGTGCACCCGCAGATCATATAGGTGTAGTACTTCTTTGCGTTATAATCAGTCCAATATTTATAAAATGAAAATACATTAACCAAACTTAACCCTATTCCTAACATGACTAGAGATAGGAAAAGGTATGTTTCCATCAAATTTCCCCTGGCACTAGGTGTCGGGCTATCGATTAACTCCCCCGGGAAGTGAGAATAAAAAGTATTAAGTATTTGCTCCTTTTGGCTATCTGTGAGTGCAGATTCAAAATAGAGGTCTACTGTCGCACAAGAACCGGCTATTTTTTTGTACTCTTCCCAGGGTACAATCGCATTCCTCTCATAAAACAGATCCGGAGAACCTTGAACGTAAGCCAACACTGAAAATGCTCCGATCCCGATTACGTCATACGGTTGCCCCTGAATAATAAATTGTGCTTCACTGATGTTTAAAAGTTTATCTGGATCAAGAAGACAGCTTGCCAATATAATTGGTCTATCGGTATTGGTGGCGGAATGGAAGCCTGCCCAGTTTCCAGAGCATAGCCAAAATGATTGCCATAATATCCGGTAAGGACATAATCACCTTCGCCGATATAAGTGTGGGCATATAGCCTGGAAATCCCCGGCAAAGATTCATTATTGCAGAGCTCGTTATCGATATACTCCGCAATATTTTCAAGATCGGAGTTATTGAAATACATAGTAAAGCGACGTAGCGTCCACTGGATATTATCAAGTTCCTTATAGCCGGCTAAGCTTTCACCATGCAAGTATGTAAGGACCAGGAAGCCTACAGTGAGGCCCAATAGCAATACAAAAAATATCAAGGCCTTCCTTTGGGCAAACTGCAGTAAGTCGTGGAAAAGATGAAAAACGAACTTCATATAGTTCCCTCCCTTCCCTTATCCTCTCCGTACTAATATATTGAAAATGTGTTCATATGTCAATATAATTAACATCTTGTGCAAGGATGTATGGTATTCTGATCCGGCTTAAAGATTGCCACTCCCTCAGCCATTGCTGCACAACATTGGCCATGACCATTTCTATTTACCCCGTTTTCATGCAAAAACAAATGGACGCCCGAGGGGGTAAGTATCCCGACAGCGTCCATAAAACCTTTTCTTCTTCACCAGAGTAAAAACCTTGGTCGGACCTGGCCCCATTCTCGCTTACTCCAAGGAGCTGCCAAAGCCGATTATTACATCATTTCCACCTAAATTGGCAATGGGTTTGCCCATGGCGCAGCTGATTTCTTTCAAAAGTGCTTTTGCCCGTTTAATAAAGTAAGTGTCAAAATCGTCTTCCCTTAGGCATGACACGTCGATAAGATGCGAAGCGACATAATCGTCTAGCTGCTCCTTAGTGATACGCCCATCTCTCTCAATTTTTTTCAAGTATTCACTGGGAGCACTGCCCCCGATAATTCTATTAGTCCTCGCGAACAACGGCGTTTTATTAACAATCGAATTCCACCTCGATCTCGGTAGCCCAACGCTCTCGCAATATGCTCTCGGGAATATATGATGAATATCAGTGCTTTCATCAAGGAAAACAGTGAAGTCCATAGCGCTGCCGCTAATGAAATCCAAGCATCCTGTTTTTAAAATCAGAGCCATTATCCCCTTATATGCTGCGCTGAGCCTGGTCTGCAAGGTAAGCAACCGGGTGGGCTGGAAATATGCTCTTTGAATTGTATCCGGTTCCTCGCCGCCATTTATCCAATCCATCATACCAGTCACATCAGTGGCATACCTGGTTTCGTTGGCGCCACCGTACATCTCGCCCAATACGCCGCACCAGTACCAACGGGCAATCTTATCTTTAATAAAAACATCATGAGCCTGCTTGCCCAGAATGGTAAATATAACTGCCAGGGGAATTAACTGTGTGCTGTATGGTAAATCCCTTGCAGAAAAAATGCGTTGCTCCTTAAGGAAACTGGCAGCTTGGATAAAACCGTTAGTTAGTTGCTCTTTATAGTTCTTATATTCACCAAGCGTGAGGCGCAGGACGTCCTTCTTCTTACAACTAACGGCTTCTCCACCCTGAGCTTTGATGTAGTATCTGGAAAGCAAGGTAGCCGCCACAAGGAAATCAGTGGGTGACACTACAGATAATACGGCTGCATCCAGGTTGGAAACTGAAAGCGCAGATTCATTAACAAGGCGTTCCTTTCTTTCTTCCCAGTCATCCCTCAGCCGAAAATCATCTGCTGCAAACATAGCAGTTACTAGTTCAAACACTGTCAAGGATACCCCGCCGGTATTAACGTTCTCGAAAACTTGGCACACTGCTTCCTTAGGGGTCCCCCTACCCAAAGTTATGACAGGAACATTATAAGTCTGGATTGGCACCAGTATCTCAGCATTAAATCTCGCATAGCGATCCAATATTTCAGGCGAGTACCCGTGATATTTCTGGTACTCATTCTGCCATTTAGCACATTCAATGAAGTCAAATACTATATTCAGCGGAAACAGGTGGTTTTCAAACTCCTTATCCCTGGTGCTTACGTCTAGATCGATAACTCGCCCGAAATTTGACCGGATTATTTTATCCTCCGGAACTGAAATAATAGCATCAACGCGATCAGTGGAAGTATCCAGGCATTTTTCGATATCAAGATAAAAAAACCTTTGAATTTCTTTGTTTTTATCTGTACGAGTGACAACCGCATCCCTGGAATACATCGCACTGTAAATCGATGTGAGACGCTGCTGGCCATCCAATACTAAAATATTGGGGATAGTATTATCCACTTTTACCCCCGTAAATTTACGGTAGTGAAACCTGACCGAATCCCCACCATACTCTAAGAACATTAAAGCCCCTACGGGATATGAATTAGAAATGCTGGCAATAAGAGCAATAATCCGCTCCTCATCCCATACCCATCCCCGTTGAAAATCTGGAAGCTGGGTCTCCCCTTTCGCAATCTGCTTTAAAATCTCAGCGATAGGTACGTCATTGGACTTGAATGTGCTTGCCACAAGCTCCCTCCCCTTTCCCCAAACTTACACTTATAACAATATATGCAACATGCGATTCACTTTACCTGTGCAGTATTCCTGTACTTGGGATACCCAGCGCAACCAATAAACTGGCCATTCCTGTCCGCCTTACCAAACATTCTATCCCCCCTCCAGTCCCTGTAATTACAATATCAGACAGTCCTGACATAAACTTTTGTTATTGCTGCGCAAATGCCCAAGGTATTAGGCAAAGCACGCCCCTTGTAAGCTAGCCCCGAATAGTGGGCAACTACCCCAAAATAACTCTAAGGAAAAATCCTACCAGATTAAGGTTCTTTAATGTTATTCAATGTATTCAAAAAATGTCCTGCCTGGAAAGTAAAACCTTTCGCACCACTTTGTGCAGACTTTCCATATTGCCCAATTCTGTCTGCCCTCCCCCTCTACCCAGGTGTTATGGCAAATGGTTATAAAATAAAGAATGTGATAGAATGTAGATGCAATTTACCAATCAGGGGTGGGTATATTGTTCAGAAGAATTGCCTCCTGGTACAGCACCTATAAACAAAAAAGAAAACAGCGAAAGCTCGACCTAATTCGTTCCTGGGATGAGATTGCCATGGAATGCCGAGATGCCCTCGAGGCACTGGGCCGCATTATGGACTATTCCAGGTATATGGATCAACAAAACATAGCAGACTGGAAATCCTCGGTCCATGAGTTGAAGGAAAGAATCAGAAAAACCAGGCGGTATCGCAAACTACCCCCGGGAAACAAACTCAAGATTGACCAGTTTAAACAAACATGCGCCACCCTGAATGATATCTGCAAAAAATACAACGCGATCCAGGGAAAAAAAGCGTTATGACGCCCTCTTCGCTAATATCGAAGGAAGGTCACTGGATAACCAACAGAGGGAATGCATAATTAAGGATGAAATAAACAATCTCGTCATAGCCGGCGCCGGTAGTGGCAAGACCACGACCATAGTCGGCAAGGTCAAATATCTGTTAGATAGATATTCCTACCAGCCCAATGAACTGCTGGTTTTGTCCTTCACCAATGCCTCGGCTGCAGAAATGTCTGAGCGGATCAAGAAAGAGACTGGCAAAGATATTGATGCCATGACCTTTCACAAACTGGGTAAAGAAATTATCGCCCAGGTCGAAGGGAAACAGCCTACCGTAACCAACATAGATTTAACTCAGTTTGTCGAGGAGCAATTTTCAGCCCTAAGTAAAGAGCAGAAATATAGGGATATAATGTTAACCTATTTCCTCTCCTACTATAAGCTGTTTCACAGCCCCATGGAGTTTGTAACTGAGGGAGAGTACTGTGATTACCTCCAGGACAATCAAATAGTGACATTCAAAGGTGAAAAGGTAAAGAGCTTTGAGGAAATGGAAATCGCCAATTACCTATACATAAACAAAATCGACTACGCCTACGAGCGACCATACAAGCTGGATGTAGCAACAAAAACCCATAGCCAATATAAACCGGACTTCTACCTTCCCGACTACGGTATCTATCTGGAACACTTCGGCATCGACAGAAACTTTGAAAGACCTTTGGAATAATGAAAACAACTCCATTCCTCCTTCTACAATGCCGCCGGCTATACAATCCTCAGCTTAAATTAGCCTCTTTCTTCAGCAACCCAATAGCTACTCCCACAATCCGCGCTTGGTTATCCGAGA
>JAKPGY010000083.1 GCA_029550685.1 Bacillota bacterium | reverse complement strand
GCCCAACCGCATATCCCTTGAACACTTGTTTATAACCGCCATACTTGTCCCTGACGTTGTCATACTCTGTCCTTACCTGAAAGCTAGTGGTCTTGATTGCACTTTTTTCGAAGCCCACGGCAACCAGACAGGCATCCAGCTTTTCTATCTTATTGGCAGCCATCTCCATTGCCTTGTCGTATTGACTATCCTTTGCTTCCAACGACATGGTAAGTCTTACATAGTCCGGCCTGGCAGATACCTTCCCATTCCCGGTAACGGTAATTGTCTTATTCACGTTGCCCTCCTGTGTTCCTAAATTCTTGGCTTAATTATACCATTACTTCCCCGGCTTGCACACTAGCGCAGGGCCAGGATAAACAGGATGCAGGTAATTATGACAAAAAGCGAAGTCAGCACCACGCCAAAATTAAAGAAGGATCTCCGGCCATCTGTCTCCCTTTCCGGGACCAAATTCCGCTTCCGGAGGGCAGTAACCACCGGCTTATACAACAGCATGGTCAGGGCAGCGTTGAGGCCGCTCTTTATCAGGTTAAAGGGCAGGAAGATAGGCGCCAACATTTCTGCCACTTGTTCCCGGGGTAGATTCATGTATACCGGGGTAATAATGTAATTCCACAGCAGCATCGAGGAGGTCATTGCCAGGCTGCCCAGGATGAGGCCAATTGCTGCCCCTGCCAGGGTGCGATTGCGCTTGTAGACAAAGGCGGCGGTGCAGGCAAAAGCACAGCTGGAAATAACATTCATTAGAAGACCAATGATGCCGGTATCACTGACCGTAACCATCTCCACCAGGGACACGACCAGGGAAATAAGGAAGGCAGAAAGGGGACCAAAGATAAAGCCGCCAATAGTGATGATTACGTCCTTGGCTTCGAATTCCAAAAACAGTACTATGGGGATCCTCCCGAGGGCCACGACGATGTAGGCAATGGCACTGAGCATTGCCAGGGTGACAAGCTTTTTGGTATTAAAACGCATAAAAATCCCTCCCAGAAATAATTAACACCTGAAAGACAGTGCCTTCCAGGTGAATATCAGCGGAAATTACCTTGCCTTCTCCCATCCAGACTATACTGTCGGTTTTGGAATCTCACCAAATCAACGCTTGCGCGCTCGCGGACTATACCGCCGGTCGGGAATTACACCCTGCCCTGAAGACACTGGTATTCAGTTGTCGTTTTTATTATAGCACCGTTGGCCAAAAAAACAATGGGAGAGAAAAAGTATATTTACCGGGAAATATGTTGGCTTACCACGAAAAAAGTAGAGCTGTGATCTTAGCACGTCGTCTTTGTAGAAGGCTGTTTTCGGATATATTGTTGCTTTTAGGGGGAAATTAAAATAAATGATATAATTAGGCTCTAGGAGGCGATATTTATGTGGAAAGACCTTTATGCAGAGTTCACTGATTTAGATAAAAAAGACCAAATAGCTTTATTTGAGGCTATGAAAATAGATTTATATCCTGAAGACCCAAGTAAAATAACAGAACTACTTTCTGATATAAGAGAAACAAGGTAGTTACGTGTGATATTGTCTGTAAAAGTGGATCCTTAATTTAAAGGGCCACCGCCCTCTGGTAAAATGGAAGTGACTAAACAACCAATTACTGGAGGGATAGCGATGACCCGTATTAATTTTACCTTATCTGAAGACACTTTGCATCACCTAATTTCCGGAGACGATAAAGGAATTTCGCTGTTGCTAAGAGAAGTGCTG
>JAKPGY010000067.1 GCA_029550685.1 Bacillota bacterium | reverse complement strand
AATTAATCCAACTTTGTGACCTTGGCTGCGAAGCTCCACTACGACACCTTTTGCCACTCTACCCATGGAAGCAAAACTGATTACTAGTGTTTCTGCTCCATCAAGCTCATATGTTTCGTATTCGATGAGCTCCTTGCGATGTCTTTCAACCTTGGTATTTAACCTATCCAGTAACGCTTTTACTTTGTCTGGCTTAATGGTGGGAAAGCCATCTTCCCCATGGGCTGAGCCAGTAACGTGCCACAAATAACCCTGTCCCAAAGGCGGCAATGGCACAGCGTCTCCGTTTGCGGTAGCGTAGGGCAAATACTTTTCAGGAGGTACCTCAGGTACTGTTCTCCCGGGAATCTTTATGGGCTCTAGGAATTCCACGTTCTCTCTCATGTGGCCTACTACTTCATCAGCCAAAACAATGGCTGGCATGCGAAGTTTCTCAGCCCAGTACAGCGCTTTTTGCGTATAAATGTAAAACTCTCTAACATTACCTGGAGAAAACACCACCACGGGGTGGTCCCCATGAGTTCCCCAAATAGCTTGCATGAGATCTCCTTCACCAATTTGGGTAGCCAAGCCCGTGGAAGGACCAGCACGCATGACATCAACAATGGTTATGGGGATCTCAGCCATGGCAGCGTACCCGATGGCTTCCTGCATGAGAGAAAACCCCGGCCCGCTGGTAGCAGTCATGGCAGGATAGCCAGCATAGGAAGCGCCTATTACTGCCATAATACTGCCTATTTCATCTTCCATCTGCAAATAGATCCCCCGGTGTTTGGGCAACAGCTCCGAAAATGTTTCTGCTATTTCAGAAGATGGTGTAATGGGGTATCCTGCATAGAATTTAAGCCCTGCATCAATGGCACCCTTGGCGCACGCCACGTCGCCCATGACTATTCTGCTCAAGCTTGAACACCCTCTTTCTTGAAGACCGTTATTGCAAAATCAGGACAAATGTTAAAACACTGGGTGCACCCGATGCAATCCTCTTCTCTGACGGGGACACTCTTCCCATCGGGGGCTCTTAGCTCGAATACCTTTTTTGGGCACACCATGAC
>JAKPGY010000066.1 GCA_029550685.1 Bacillota bacterium | reverse complement strand
TCTCGCCATTCCTTATTAACAGAGTTGATCAAGTCAACTTTTCGTTGCCTGGGACCACCTTTAATCTGTTTCTCGCGAGATATAGCTGCATAGACATCATTGGTAACCTCATAATAAACCAGTCTGTTTACATTGTATTTTTTCGTGAAACCCTCAACCAGTTTGTGCTTGTGTTCGTAAACCCTTCTTTTCAAATCACTAGTTACACCAGTATATAAAACTTTATTGGTCTTATTGGTAAGTATGTAAACATAATAGGTCTTTTCCATACCTACGGTCCCCGTTTGAGATTGCTTCGCTACGCTCGCAATGACACGTGAGATAGCTTCTTTGAACCAAACCCGCACTATGTCATCGCGAGGCACCAAGTGCCGTGGCGATCTCATTCAAATACCTGTAATCCCTGTTTGAGATTGCTTCGCTACGCAATGACACGCGTGATAGCTTCTTGAACCAAGCCTACACTATGTCATCGCGAGGCACCAAGTGCCGTGGCGATCTCATTCAAATACCTGCAATCCCGGTTTGAGATTGCTTCGTCGCTGCGCTCCTCGCAATGACACATTATGAAGTCATTTTCACAGCAATGACATATAAACTAATTCTTTGCATATCATCGTGAGTCTTCTATCGGTGCCGGTAGTTTGCCCTTTCATAACCACTAACTTACAAAGCCGGTATACATGTGCTTATAGAGACGCTGGTTTACCGGGGTTACCCGGGTAAAGGGCTGGCTTAGTATTTCCCCGATATCATAATTAAAGTAATCGGCATAGCGCTGCAGATACGGTCGGATAGGTTCCAGCTCTTTTTCTTCCTGCAAAACCTGGCAAGTAGTATTCGGGGCCAGATTTTGATACGGCACTTCTCCCCGCAGGTAAATGGCTCCGCCATACATGCCGGTACCACACCAGGATCCCACCAGCGGCCAGCTGTCATCAGTCATTCCCAAAATTATTATGGTTCCTCCTGCCATATATTCTCCAGCAAAGGCTCCTGCCCGGCCTCCCACTACAATCACCGGTTGTTTTTGTATATAGGCTTTCATGTGTATCCCCAGCCGGTAACCGGCATTATCCCGGATATACAACTCGCCGCCGCGCATTCCGTAACCGGCAATATCTCCTACCCGACCATGGACCACAATCAACCCCTCGCTCATGGTGTTGCCTACCCCTTCTTGTCCGTTTCCATAAAGAAGAATATGAGGACCATCAGCAAAGGCTCCCAGGTTATTTCCGGCAGTTCCCCGAAGAATTAACTTCTTGCGATTCTTCCAGCCACATCCCAGATAACGCTGGCCGTTAACTTGCACAACTTCTATTTCCGGATCGCTGATCTTTTCCAGGGTTTCTAACAGAGAAGCCTGATCATATTGCCCCGCATCTACAACCGTCATTTTCCTGCACCTCCTTAAGCGCTTCCCAGTATAGCTTGGGCAGTCGGTTCAAACCTGGCTGACTGGCAAACTCCTGCCAAAATGATTCCGGAAACTTCAGTTGCTGTTCGATTAAGCTGATTAAAGGTCCGGTTATTTGAGGCATATTTAAGGCTATATAGCGTACCAGACGACCGCATTCGGTAACCAACTCCAAATACTGTTCCCGTTGCTGCCATAGCCAAGTCTGGCCGGGGATCTGCGGACTTCCGGCTGCTATAATATTCATACCCAGCAGGTTGACCGAATTTATAAATAGGCCTCCGGGATAGGAACAAGCAGCGCCGGCCATATTCTGCCCCGCTATTAAACCCTCTTGGTGGGCTAATGGCAAGAGAGCCATAACAGACGGAAAGCCGGTTAAAATATCGGTGGTTTCGATGACATCTCCTGCTGCATATATATTGGTATCTGAAGTACGCAGGTAACTGTCAACCAAAATACCTCGATCCACCGCTAACCCGCAAGCTGCAGCCAAAGAAAGATTTGGCTTGGTGCCAATGGCAACAATAACCAGCTGGGCTTCTATTCTCCTGTCATTATCAAGTTCAACTTGATGATACTCATTGATCCTGGTAACCTCCTGGCCGGTTATTATTTCCATTCCTCTATCCTGCAGGTGGTTGCTTACCAGATCAGCACTGGTTCTGCTCAGCAAGCGGGGCAAGATCTGGGATTGTTTTTCAACAACGGTTACCTTCATGCCCCGCTGGCACAAAGCTTCAGCCGCCTTAAGCCCAATCAGACCGCTTCCCATTACTACTGCCTTGTGGCCGGGGGTTACCAGCAGGTCTAACTGTTCTGCATCCTGCCAGGTATAGAGGGTCTTTACCCAGTCACCCAGGGCTATTCCGGGAATCTCCGGAATAATTGGACTAGCCCCGTTAGCCAGCAGCAATCGATCATACTCTACCGCCTGTCCGGATTGCAGTATCACCTGCCTGGCTTGATTATCAATTTTCACAGCCCGATCAGGAATTACGGTTACCCCGTGTTGATGAAAAAAGGCCGGGGAGCGATAGCGCATCTGTTCTGCTTTTCTCTTTCCAGCCAGGTAATAGGTAATTAAAGGCCGGCTGTATGAACCTCGCTGTTCACCGTCTATGACCGCAATGGCTCCATTCCTATCCCGGCTGCGAATACCTTCCACCGCTCCTGCGGCGGCGATCCCATTGCCGATTATTACATACTTCATGCTATCTCCCCCTCATTAACCAGCCGCAAAGCCCCATTTGGGCAAGCTGCAACACAGGCAGGCTGCCCCGAACGATCCCGGCACAGGTCACACTTGAGCACTGCCTGCTCCCCAGGAAGAATATGTCCGTAAGGACAGACCATTATGCAGGTATAGCAAGAAACACAGATCTCTTCTTCTATATAAACTACTCCTCGTTCATCCCTCTGCAAAGCTCCGGTAATACAGCCATTTACACAGGGAGCATCCGGGCAGTGCTGGCAGGTATTAAGCCAGGACTGATCCTGATCTACTATCAAATCTGCCCGGGGTCGGGGAGTCCCTCTTTTATACGCTTTCAATATGCTGCCATTATAACCATCATGTCCAGCGGCACAGTGAATTCGACATAAACCGCAGCCCAGACAGTATTCAGCTGAACTTACTACTTTCATGGTGATCCCCCCTATTCTCCGGCAGCCAGAACGCCCAGCAGTTCCAGTTCATGCCGTTCCAAGCCTATTCCCCGGAGCATAAGGCGGTTGCCCCGCAGGCTGTCTACCGAGTTTATTCCCATACCGCCCATCATTTCTTTGATCTCATGCTCCCAGGCACGGAGCAGATTAGCGGCCATTTCCGCACCCAGATGTGGATTTAAGCGCTTGCTTAAGTGGGGATCGGTAGTAGCTATGCCCCAGTTGCAGCGACCGGTAAAGCAGCACTGGCACATATGACATCCCAGAGCAATCAAAGCTGCGGTACCGATATAAACGGCATCTGCTCCCAGGATAATGGCCTTGATTACATCGGCACTGCTGCGGATGCCTCCGGAGACTACCAGAGAAGCCCGCTGGCGAATACCCTCATCCAGCAAACGCTGGTGAACCTGAGCCAGGGCTACTTCAATAGGAATCCCGGTGTTATCACGGATACGCAGTGGTGCTGCTCCGGTAGCTCCTCGAAATCCGTCAATAACCACTATGTCTGCTCCCGCCCTGACGATACCAGAGGCAATGGCTGCTATATTATGCACGGCTGCTACCTTGACCGCGATGGGTTTGGTATAGCCGGTGGCTACCTTGAGTGTCTCTACCAGCTGAGCCAGGTCCTCAATAGAATAAATGTCGTGGTGGGGAGCCGGGGAGATGGCATCGGACCAGGTTGGTATCATACGGGTTTGTGCTACGTCCGGGGTTACCTTTTCTCCCGGTAAGTGTCCCCCTATACCGGGCTTGGCTCCCTGACCAATTTTTATCTCTACCGCAGCGGCTGCCTGCAAATAATCAGGATTTACTCCAAATCTCCCTGAAGCCACCTGCACTATGGTGTTGGGAGAGTATTCCCGTAAATCGGCGTGCAGCCCACCTTCGCCTGTATTCCACATAGTTCCCATTTCCCGGGCAGCCATGGCCAGTGACTTTTGAACATTAAGACTAACTGCACCATAGGACATAGCAGCGAACATTACCGGCACCTTTAACCTTAATTGGGGTTTTTCCTGATCCGGCTTATCCATGTCTTTATTGCCCAGATAAGTGGTTAATTCCATAGGCTCCCGCAAAGGATCAATGGAAGGATTGGTCACCTGACTGGCATTAAGCAACAGGTGATCGAAGAAGCTGCGATATAACCGGGGATTACCCATCCCGGTAAGTAATACCCCTCCGGTTTGGGCCTGGGCATAGATTTCCCGGATGTGGGAGGGTGTCCAGTAACGGTTGCTGCGAAACTGCATAGGAAATTCGGTAATACTTAAAGCATGAGTGGGACACAGCACCCCACAACGCTGGCATCCTACACAGCGATCTTCATCCACCCACATCCAGCCATCTTCGTCCATATAGTGGACCTCATTGGCGCATTGATTTACACATACTCTGCAGCGTATGCAGCGGTCTGTATCCCGCTGCACGGCAAATGCGGGAGTTAACATCTTCATGGTCATGGCGGTTCTCCTCCAGTTTAGGCTGACCTGCTCTGCTGATCGGGCACTGCCGTCAGCCCTTCCATATCGTTTAATAACCCGACTACCGGTTCTCCTCCACCCGGGGTCCATATCTTTTCCAAAACCGGCGCAACTACCCTGATGGCTGACTCCTCGCTGGCTACGTACAGGTAATTACCCCGGGTGCCAGCCACCAGGGGCCGCAATTTGATGCGATCATTAACGGCTACGAGTCCATTGCCGGTGGCAACTATTATAGAAAAGGGCCCATTTAGGAGCAGGGCTGCATACCGGCGACGCAGGCGAGCCTGGGCATCTTTCTGTATGCTGGTCCAGAAGGGGGCGGCTATTACATCCAGGGTTTCCTCCAAAGACAGCTGCTGTTTGCGCATCAAAAAATCAAAAGTGTAAGCAATGACTTCCGTATCGGTCTGCAAGGAACATTTATATCCATACATCTCGAGAAACCGGCGATTGGTACTGTAGGATGAAATCTCCCCATTATGCACCACCGACCAGTTGAGAAGAGTGAAGGGGTGGGCCCCGCCCCACCATCCTGGGGTATTAGTGGGAAAGCGCCCATGAGCAGTCCAGAGATAAGCATGGTACTCCTCCAGGCGGAAGAACTCACCCAGGTCCTCGGGATACCCTACTCCTTTGAATGCCCCCATATTTTTACCGCTGGAAGCCACGAAAGCTCCCCGCAAGCAGTCATTGATCCACATTACTGCTTGAAAGATAAAATCATCTTCACCCATATGGGTGAGCATCAGTTTTTCTTCCCGGGGCCTAACGAAATATCGCCAGATCAGAGGAGCATCAACAATCCTGCGCAGCGGGCGCAGGGGCAGCATTTCATTAACCACTATGCGAAAATTCTGGTTCAAATAATTTTCGGTAAGCTGCCGGGCGGTTTCATCATCATAGTAAATATGCAAAGCATAATAGTCCTGGTATTCCGGGTAAATCCCATAGGCTGCAAACCCTCCTCCCAGCCCATTGGAGCGCTGGTGCATATTTGCTATACTGGCTATGATATCGCTGCCACCGAACCGTTCACCCTGACGGTTGATAATACCTGCGATAGCGCAACCGCTGGGTATTCTAATTTCTCCCTCTCGCCGCAGCATGGATAATCCCTCCCCTGGCGCTTAATTTAAAACTTGCGCAGATACTCCTGGATTTCCCAGGGGTGAACTTCCCGGCAGTACCGTTCCCATTCAGCCCATTTGACTTCCGTAAACTTTTTGTAAATATGTGGTCCTAAGGCGTCTTTAATAAGCTGATCCTCTTCCAGAGCCAGCAATGCTTCAGCCAGGGAACCTGGCAGGCTGGGAATTCCCATACTATCACGTTCTGCTTGGCTCAAATGATAGATATTGGCATCTACAGGAGCCGGCGGTTCAATTTTGTTTTTTATGCCGTCCAAACCAGCTGCCAGCATCACGGCCATGGCCAGGTAGGGATTACAGCTAGGGTCGGGATGCCGTACTTCTATGCGGGTGGAAGCACCACGTTTGGCCGGCACCCGGATTAAGCAGCTGCGGTTTTGTTCGGACCAGGCCACATATACAGGAGCTTCGTACCCAGGTACCAAACGCTTGTAGGAGTTCACCGTGGGATTGGTAATAGCAGTTAGTCCCCGGGCATGTTTGATAATTCCTCCCATGTACCAGCGAGCTATATCACTCAGCTGGTCCGGGGTGTCAGGATCATAGAACAGGTTGGTACCATCCAGGCTGGCCAGGGACTGGTGGGTATGCATACCAGATCCGTTAATACCGACAATAGGTTTGGGCATGAAGGTAGCATGCAAGCCGTGACGCTGAGCTATGGTGCGAACTACTAGTTTAAAGGTAACGATGTCGTCAGCTACCTGTAAGGCCGGCCCGTACTTAAAATCTATTTCATGCTGCCCCGGGGCTACCTCATGATGAGAGGCTTCTATCTCAAACCCCATATCCTCCAAGGTGCATACCATATCCCGGCGGGCATCCTCTCCCAGATCAACCGGAGCCAGGTCAAAATACCCGGCCTGATCATGGGTGTGAATTATGGGAACACCTTCTTCATCAAGGTTGAACAAAAAGAACTCACATTCGGGGCCGGCATTCATTACAAAACCCATGTCTTCCGCCTGTTTAATTATTCTTTTTAGATTGGTGCGCGGGTCACCGATAAAGGGAGCTTTGGGTGACGGGCTGTATACATCGCATATCATTCTGGCCACTGCTCCGCTGGAAGGGCGCCAGGGCATAATGGTAAAGGTGCTGGGGTCGGGAATCAGATACATATCCGATTCTTCAATGCGGGCAAAACCTTCAATAGATGACCCGTCAAACATCAGGTCCCCTTCTAAAGCCTTTTCTACCTGACTGGCTGGGATGGCTACGTTCTTGAGCACCCCATTAACATCTGTAAATTGCAAGCGGATAAACCGCACTCCATGAGTCTTGACTTTTTCCAAAACCTCCATTATTTGGGCCTCTTTCATATGGTCATTCCTCCTCTTTCTTTAACAATGCTCGGTTTTTTCCCAACTTTTCCACAATCAAGGTCGCCATTTGCCGGGCGGTAATACCTTGGTTCATAGCTTCTTTTTGTATATAGCGGTGAGCCTGTTCTTCCGTCCATCCTTGGACATCCATGAGTATTCCTTTGGCTTTATCCACAATAATTCTGGTTTCCAGCTTATTCTCCAGATGGCTGATCCTCTGCCTTAATTCTTCTTCCCGGCGCCAATTCCAGAGAACAGATTTTGTTGCCGGTATCAGGTTTTCTCTGCTGATCGGTTTGATAATATAGGCAAACTCCTGGTGAAAGTAGGCAACATCCGTGTCGGTTACCATCAGCACCGCGGCCAGCCGGTCCTGGTCTGCTATCTCCGCCAGCTTATAGCCCTTACCCCCATCTAATCCGCTGTCAATAATAAGCAGATCACAGTACAGAGAGCGGACCTTTCTCAGGGCTTGCCTGATACTGTCGGTTTCTGCAGTTATCTGGTATCCCGCCCGCTGTAGAATACTGCTCATCAGCTTTCTTTCGGCTGGAACCATACTGGCTAAAATAATCTTGCCTCCCAATCGCACCACCTGCCTCTATTTACCACCAGATTTTGGGCATAAAAAAACGCCGCAAGATATGGGTGCATCTGATGTGCTGTACATACCTGGGACGCCATTGTCCATATCACTATACAATTATGCCTAAACCTAAAAGTCGTTTTTTCTACGCTGTCATTGTAAACCCGGTCAGCTGGCTTTACAATAGGTTTAACCCGGATATATTGTATACTTCCGGCTTTGCATCAACTGGCCTGGGCGGTGCTGCTCAGGTCAGTATTCACATAAGCAGCTTCACCATGCAGGGACTGGTCCAGTCCGTACTCTTCCTCAGCGGCTGAAACCCTCAGATGCGTAAATTTGCTAATCACAGTCAGAATAAGGTAGGTGCCCACCCCGGCGTACAGGTAGGTGGCTATCACTCCCAGGGCTTGGAGCATAAACTGGCCTGGATTCCCGGCCAGCCAGCCATCAAAACCGGCGGGATTCACAACAGTGGAAGCAAATACGCCAGTGAGCAAAGCCCCTAAAGTACCTCCTACTCCATGAATGCCAAAGGCATCCAGGGAATCGTCGTAGCCAAATTTTTCTTTCACCTTGCTGACCGCCAGATAGCAAAGGGGGCCTACCAGCAGACCCATGATCACTGCACTTAGGGGACTGACGAAACCCGCCGCCGGGGTTATGCACACCAGGCCGGCAATAGCTCCACTGGCCGCACCAAACAAGGTGGGTTTGCCGTGGTGGATCCACTCCACACTGACCCAGGAAAGCACACCAGCTGCCGCACACAGGTTAGTAACCAGAAAAGCTTGGGCGGCAATCCCATCCGCCGCCAAGGCACTGCCGGCATTGAAACCAAACCAGCCAAACCACAGCAGTCCTGCCCCTAACATAGTCATGGGCAGGTGATGGGGACGAATTACCTCCTTGTCTTTTCCTAGCCGTTTTCCCAAAACCAGAGCAGCTACCAGTCCGGAGACGCCGGAACTGATATGCACTACCGTACCGCCGGCGAAGTCCATAATACCCAGCTGGGCCATCCAGCCTCCGCCCCATACCCAGTGAGCCAGAGGGTCATAGACCAAGGTGGTCCATAAGACGGTAAAAGCTACAAAGGCTGAAAACCTCATGCGTTCTGCTACTGATCCTGCTATAAGGGCAGCGGTTATCATGGCAAACATAAGCTGAAAAGCAGCAAAAGCGGCCTGGGGAACTCTTACGGTGTCGGAAACCGGTTCCATGCCAACTCCTTTAAGGCCCAGGAAATCCAGACCACCGATCACCAGGCCATGATCAGGACCAAATGCTAACGTGTAACCCAGCAGCACCCACTGTACTGATACTAGGGCCATAACCGCCAGGCACTGCATCAGTATGCTGAGTACGTTTTTATCGCGGACCATACCACCATAAAACATGGCCAAACCGGGAGTCATCAGCATTACCAGTGCGGCGCAGAGCAATATAAAGGCAGTATCGCCCGTGTTGAGGACAGCTGCTTCCTCAGCTGCCAGAACGGTTTCTGTAATTAGCAGGGTGGAAAGCACTGCTCCCCCCACCATCAAAAATAATGGCCTCATAACTAAACCTCCTTCTCAAGCAAGCATTGCAATTGTCAGCCGGCTCTGACCGGCTGGTGCTCTACAGAGCTGCATCTCCCCGTTCTCCAGTGCTGATACGGATAACATCTTCCACGGGATAAACAAAAATTTTTCCATCCCCAATAGCACCGGTCTGGCAGGTTTTAACAATGGCATCTACGATGCGTTCCTGCCACTGGTCAGGACAGACTATCTCCACTTTTACTTTGGCAAAAAGGTCATTGGATACTTCCTGCCCACGGTAGTAGTGTTTGATATCTTGCTGCAGTCCGCGCCCCATAACGTTGTAAACTGTTAAACCACGTACTTCCATATCATTCAAAACTTTTTTCAGTTCTTCCAATATGGTAGGCCTAATGACCGCCTCTATTTTCTTCATACCCATCACCTCCTTTCAAAAAAATGGCACTGGCATAACCGCAAGGGTTAGTCCAGTGCCTTTACTGGTACTTGATATTTTTCTATTTTAAGGCCTCGGTCCCTAGTAATAGACCGGGCTCACTGTCCATTAACTTAGTTTATCCTGCATTACTCTGCAACTCCATCCGTTCTTTGGACCGAAAATCCTTTACCATCTGTAAAAATTCATCCATCAGAAACCCGCTGTCCAATGGTCCGGGAGCAGCCTCCGGGTGGAATTGTACTGACATAATTGGCAACATCTTATGCTGCAGCCCTTCTACGGTACCATCATTGAGATTGCGGAAGGTCACTTCTACAGGCAGAAGGGATAAAGACTCCTCGTTCACCATGTAACCATGGTTCTGGGAGGTTATATAGATCCGGCCGGAGCGCAAGTCCTTTACCGGTTGATTAGCTCCCCGGTGACCAAATACCATTTTGCTGGTTTTGCCGCCCCAAGCCAGAGCTATTAGTTGATGTCCCAGGCAAATACCTAACATAGGCTTATATCCCATTAATTGGCGAATAACCGGTATGGCATAATCACAATCTGCAGGATCACCAGGTCCATTGGAAAGTACGATACCGTCGGGCTCCAATTCCATGATGAGCTCTGCACTGGTAGTAGCCGGTACCAGAATAACCTGACAGTTCCGGTTGACAAGTGACTTGGTGATGGCCTTTTTTACCCCAAAATCAATGACTACTATGCGCAGCTCTCCCTTGCCCAGGCAGGTGATCTCCTTACAGGTTGCCTGGCGGACATATCCTTCGACGGGTGGTTTATACCCAGCTGCCTGCTCTACCAACTGGGGGAGGTTATCTATACTATCAGTAATTACTCCTCCCATGGTGCCATGGGTTCTAATCACTCTGGTCAAGGCCCGGGTGTCTATACCCGATAAGCAAGGCAGGTTGTTTTCGGCCAGGTAGTCGCCAAACAGCTTTTCCTGCTGATAATGATTGGCTCCGTTGTTTAGTTCTTTTATCACCAAACCCCGCACGCAGTAATGGTCTGATTCCATTACCGCCCGGTTGAAACCATAATTGCCCACCAGCGGATAAGTCAGCACCACGATTTGCCCGGTGTAGGAGGGATCACTAATGATTTGATCATAGCCAACCATACTGGTATTAAACACCACTTCCCCTATGGCGGGCGCGGCCCCGCTTAGTTTACCCTGGAAAACGGCGCCGTTTTCCAACACCAGATAGCCACTTGTTAGAGTCATATTCCTCTCCTCCGTCATGGACGTACTGCTTAACAGGCAACAAAAGAGGCCCAAGAAAGTATCTACTTTCTCAGGCCTCATTGCCCATCAATTTATTGGTTTTCATGGTTATTAGTTTAACATCTCCACAATAGGATGCAATAAGCTAAGCTGTTTAATACTGTATACTTTGTCAGGGCTGGTAGGCGGAATCTTTGTAATATTCATATTTTTTGGAATATTGGCAGGATTAAGCACTTCCCAGATAGAATGAATATTTGAGAAGCCGACTTATATATAAGGATTAATAAGGGGGGAGAATTGTTTGGCTTGGAAAAATATTCTTTATTCCCAGGAAGATGCTGTAGCCATAGTGCAATTTAACCGTCCGCAAGCCATGAATGCCTTCAATATGGAAATGCTCGACGAAATGGATGAGGTTATGAAAGTAATAACCGCCGACGACACGATCAGAGCAGTGGTTCTGAAAGGCAATGATGGGGTTTTCTCGGTAGGAGCGGATGTGCGTGATTTTGTGGACTACGGCCCTTTAGAAGTGCGGGAGTATATCGAAAAAGCCCACCAAATCGGTTACAAATTGTTCAGCCTACCGAAGCCGACCATTGCCTCCATCGCAGGATTTGCCCTGGGAGGCGGCTGTGAAATGGCCATGACCTGTGATCTGCGTATAGCTGCTGACAATGCCAAACTAGGATTTCCGGAAATTAATTTGGGAATATTCCCGGCGGGAGGCGGCACCCAGAGATTAGCTCGCCTGGTGGGCTGTTCCCGGGCTCGCGAGTTAATTCTTACTGGAGATATCATCGACAGTAATCTGGCTATGCAGTACGCCCTGGTTAATAAAGTGGTACCGCTGGAGAATCTGGAGGAAGCTACTATGAAGATGGCTCGCAAGCTCAGTCGCAAACCTCCTATGGCCGTGCAAATGGTCAAGGAGTTACTCGACCTCAGCCAGCACCTGGATCCCTATGTAGGTACTAAATTGGAACGTGAGAAATTCGCGGTACTGTTTGCCAGCCAGGATAAAACCGAGGGAATGACCGCTTTCCTGGAGGGAAGAAAACCAAACTTTACCGGAAAGTAAAGGGTTTTTTCTAGATTTCTGTTTAGAAAACAATGCAGACAATATAAGGGGGACTTTTAGCTATGAAATCATATCTGGAAGAGTACAAACGCAAACTAATCACCGCTGAGCAGGCGGCTCAATTAGTAGAATCCAATTCTATTGTGGATTACGGCATGTTTGCCACTAAACCGGTAGATTTTGATGCAGCCCTGGGTAAACGAGCCGGTGATGGTCTGGAGAATGTGGCCATTCGCGGTACCGGGTCAGTGCTGCCGATTCCGGAAGTAATAAAAAATGACCCGCAGCAAAAAACCTTCCAATACTTCTCCTGGTACTTCACCATGCTGGATCGTAAGGCGGCTGATTTAGGGCTGGCTGCACATAATCCTTTCAATTATCACGAGGCTACCATGTTAGCCTATAGTGAGGGACAATTCGAACATTTATATCCACAGGTTTGGTGTGCCCAAGTTTCTCCCATGGATAAGCACGGCTGCTTTAATTTTGGTCTGGGTAATTCCCATAACCGGGGCCTGGCTTTAAAAGCAAAAATAGCCATTGTTGAAGTTAACGAAAATATGCCGGTCTGCCTGGGAGGTAATGACGAATATGTACACATAAGTGAGATTGACTATATAATTGAAGGCTCCAATACTCCCATCTTTACCACCCCGCCTGCCCCGGAAGCAACTCCCGAGGAAAGAAAGATCGCTGAATATATTCTCAAGGAAATACCAAACGGCGCCTGCCTGCAGTTAGGAATTGGTGCCCTCCCTAATTTAATCGGTCACATGTTAGCCGATTCGGATCTTAAAGATCTGGGTATCCAAAGTGAAATGTTCTGCGATGCCTTTGTGACTCTGTACGAAAAAGGCAAAATAACTAATGCCAAGAAAAACTACGATATAAATAAGAGCACCTATTCGTTCTGCCTGGGAACCCAGGATACCTATGATTTCCTGGATAAAAACCCCCGCTGTGCATCTACCACTGTGCAGTATACCAACGATCCGGCACGGGTCGCCCTGCAGGACAACATGATTGCTATTAATAATATATTGGAGATCGATTTATTAAGCCAGGTCTGTTCCGAAACCCATGGCCTGCGGCAAATATCGGGTACCGGCGGACAGCTGGACTTCGTTATCGGTGCTTTCCATTCCAAGGGCGGCAAAGGTATTCTAGCCTTTACCTCCACTTTCAAAGACAAAGAAGGCAAAGTACATTCCCGCATCAAGCCGCTGCTGACTCCTGGAGCGGTGGTTACCGTTCCTCGCACCCAGGTTCATTACCTGGTCACTGAATACGGCATAGTCAATATGAAAGCCATGTCAGTGTGGGGCCGGGCCGAAGCCCTAATTAACTTGGCTCATCCTGATTTCCGAGACGAACTGCTGAATGCTGCCAAAGAAATGAAGATCTGGACCAGAACCAACCGGATTCCTTTTTAGAAAAACAGCTTTCTCCCTTGTTTTTATGATTCAATAACGTGCGGGGCGATGTGGGCATCGCCCCCTGTCATTTTACTGAGGTGAAGAAGACAGGGGGACGTTAATCTCGCCTTCCTCGCTAAAGCCAGCACCTGGAAAAGGACAAGGTAAACGTCCCCCTAACCTGTTACGGGAACATGTGGGTATCGCGCGGGATGACGGCGTCGTCGCCCCCTGCTAATATACGGTTTCACCGCGCAGGAATGCAGCGGTGCGTTCATCCTGTGGCTGGGTAAATAGTGAATCTCCCGGACCCTGTTCAATAATGCGGCCCTCATTGATAAACAAGATCTCATCGGCCAGCCGGCGGGCTTGAAAAAGGTTGTGGGTGACCATGATAATGGTGGTCTGCTGCTCTTGGTTTATATGGCGAATATATTTCTCGATTTCCGCAGCACTGGCTACATCAATGTTGGAAGTAGGTTCATCCAAAAACAGCACCCGGGGATTGACGGCTAATGCCCTTGCCAGAGCTACTTTTTGCCTTTCCCCTCCAGAAAGTGTCCGGGCATCCGCATCCCGGTATGCACTCATCCCTACCATTTCCAACAATTCTCCGACCCGGCTGCGGGTTTTTCTGCTGCTGATTTTGCGCACCCTCATGCCATAGGCAACATTATAATATACTGAACCTTGAAACATAAAAGATGTCTGGGTCACCATGGACATTTGCCGGCGCAGTTTCAACAACTGCCTTTTCTCCCAGGTTACCTTTTCACCCAGCACTTCCAACTGGCCTTCATCATTGACCAGCAGCAACGCCATTATTCGCAGCAGGGTACTTTTCCCGGAGCCATTGGGGCCTAAAATAGTATAAATCTTCCCAGCGGGAATACTGAGCTGGTCAATATGGAGAACTTCTCTTTCTCCGTAACGCTTGATAATATTATGTAATTTGAATGGTGTTTTCATAGCGGAAAGTCCTCTTTTCCAGGGCAAGAATCAACATATTAATGGCAAAAGATATAACCAGCAGAATAATACCGATGGCAATAGCCGTACTGAAATTACCCATCCGGGTTTCCAGGACTATGGAGGTAGTCAGTACCCGGGTGTGCCAGCGAATATTACCTCCTACCAGCATTACCGCTCCAACCTCAGCAATAACCCGACCCAAGGCGGTAGTCAGAGCCGCCACTATGCCCATGCGGGCCTCCCGCATCATAGTAAGGGTAGCCTGGTGGCGAGAGGCTCCCAGGGTGGCAGCGGTGTCATATACCTCCTGACTCAGAGCCATGACCGCCCGGGCTGTCAGACCGCAGACAATAGGAGCTGCCAGGAGCACCTGGGCAATAACCATAGCTGCCGGGGTAAATAAAAGCTCATATTGGCCTAAGGGCCCGCGGCTGGTCAGAAATAAATACACTAACAGACCTGCCAGGACTGGCGGCAGGCCCATTAGTGTATAGATGGTGTTGAGGATAATGTGTTTGCCCCGGAAATTTCTCAAGGCCAGGACTGCTCCCAGAGGTATTCCTATTAAAGCTGCCAGGACTAAGGCGGTCAAAGACACCTGCAGAGATAGTAAGGTGACATTTACTATTTCTGCGTCCAATTGCCAGATAAGCTGAAACCCTTCCTTTAGACCCTGGATAATAATCTCCACATTGATCCTCCTGCTTATTACTGCAAGCTATTTAGCATCGGGTACAAACAACTGCTGACCGAATTTGTCCACGCCGAATTCTCCGATCATCTTTTGTCCCTTTTCTGAAGTCAGCCATTCGGCAAAAGCAGTAGCTCCTTCAAAATCAACGTTAGGATGTTTTTCCGGGTTGACCGGAATTACGCCATATGGATTCAACAGATCAGGGCTGCCTTCTACCATGGGCTCCAGTTGGTAGTTGTCCTTTAATGCCAGGTAAGTACCCCGGTCAATCAAAGTGTAGGCTTTCTTTTCATCGGCCATGCGGAAAGTATCTCCCATTCCCTGACCTACTTCTATATACCAGTCACCTTCCGGAGTGATATTGGCTTTTTGCCAGATCCCTTTTTCCTTCTTGTCAGTGCCGGAATCATCTCCCCGGGATACAAAAGGAGCTTGTTTTTCTTTTATAGCCGCAAAGGCTTTTAGTACATCGGGTTCACCCTTGATGCCGGCTGGATCATCTGCAGGACCAATGATAAGGAAATCGTTGTACATGACATCCCGCCGGTCCACACCGTAACCTTCCTCCACAAATTTATCTTCTGCAGCCCGGGAGTGAACCAGGATTACATCAACATCTCCGGCTTCGCCCATTTCAATGGCTTGTCCAGTACCTACGGCAATAACTTGAACCTCATAACCAGTGTCTTTGGTAAACTCAGGAAGCAGGTAATCCAATAATCCGGTATCTTCTGTACTGGTGGTAGTAGCCAGCTTCAGTACTTTGGTTTCAGCCGGTTGGTTCTCAGCCGGAGCAGGACTTTCCTTTTGCGCACATCCAGCTAAGGTTACGAGTAATAATATAGATAGCAGGGCAACCAGTATTCCCAGTTTACTTTTTCTCAGATGATTCATCTCTAAGCCTCCCCCAATTAAAATGAACTTCTAAAAATAGGTAAAAAAAGGGTTCCTGTTCGCCTGTCCCAAGCAAACCAGCAACCGTATTGGTTTATTTTCTTCAGCCTCATCTCCTTTCCGAACGGGAGGCATATCCGTTTCCGGATACACCCTATCGGACTATGACCATAGCGATAGGCGCCTTAGGTTCCTAGTCTCGGAGACAATTTTGTTAGTTATCCCTATTATGTGACTAAATTTGCATTTATGTCAAATTGCATCCGGTCGCCTGCCCGACAATAAATGAGCTTGTCCGAATCCTATAAACTAAGAGGACACCCCGATTCGAGGTGCCTCTATTGCGTATTAACCGTTTTTTTGTTCCTCCTCGCGGGCCAGGTACTCACGTATTATCATTCTGACCAGGGCACTACGGGAAATCTGCTGATCTCTGGCCAGTCGCTTGATATCTTCCACCTGTTTGCGTGTTAAATAAAAAGTTGCATGTTCGAACTTGTCGGTTGCCATTTTAACCCCCTCCCCGCCGCCTGAGAGATTGTTGGCATTTATTGCTTTGTCGATAGTATATGTGTTCAGCAGTTTTTCTGTTACAGTATGGTCCGCTATACAGATCTTTTTCCAACTTTTCCACCTGCTTTTGCATAGCCCGCCGACCCGCCCGGACAAAATCCAGTGCTTTCTCCCAATCATCCAGACCTACTGATTGTACCCGCGGTCTAATTACCAGGTCGGCGAAAAGGTGTTGTTCCGTTTCCGATGTCTCATAAGTCAGTATGCTGATAGAACGGCTGATTATAGAGGGTATACCGGCAACCTTTTCCCGGTAATAGGCCGTGCCCAGGTTTACAGCCATTATATAGCCGGCTCCCATCACTTTTTGGGCCGTTACCGGCACTATGCTTTTTAAGCCCCCGTCTACCAACTGCATTCCCTCAAATTCCAGGGGCACGAAGGTGGCAGGAATTGCTATACTGGCTCGTACGGCTTCGCTGAGAAGTGCATCCTGTACAACTACCGTTGGTCCGGTTTTCCACTCCAGGTCTTGATTGGTAAATATGACTTCCCGCCCGCTGTCAATGTCGCAGGCAATGATGGTAAGGGGCAGGGAGCAGTCTTTAAGGGTCTTGCCACCGGTCCACTTGTGAATAATATTCTGTATTTTATCTCCCTTGATAATCCCCTGTAAGGGTGTATCGAATCCGGGCAGGTAGCGGGACAGGATATAACGGACAAGCCCGCTGATATTATAGTCTAAATAATCGGAAGGCTGCAGGGAGCGGGACAGTTCTTCGATCTGGTAGGCAGAAAGACCGCTGGCATACAGGGCGGCTACTAGAGCTCCCGCACTGGTACCTGATAAATAACTTACCGGTATGTGATTATCCTCCAATACCTGTAAAACTCCAATATGGGCAAAGCCTCTTAATCCTCCCCCTCCTAAAGCTACTCCTAGCGTTTTGCAGCCTTCTTCCATTCCTACCCCTCCCAAGTTAGGAAACAAGTTTTTTCGACGCAGATTTACGCAGATTCTATATGATTTTTTATAGACGCAGATCTACGCTGATTATTATGATTCTATGAATTTATAAATAAAATCTGCGTACATCTGCGTCTTTTAGATTTATCAGCGTTAATCTGCGTCTTTAATAAATGGCTGTTATCTTGGTCTGTATTTACTGTCAGCCCACGGCTGGCGGGGGATTAAATTCAGCGGTTGCATTTCATAACCATATAGCGGGACACAACCTGTATGTTCTGCTGGTTGCGCTGTTTCATTTCCTCCCAAAAGCGACGGTACTCAGGATGCTCGGTTTGCTGTTGGTAGTCCTCAATGCGGCTGCTCAGCATCTTATGGACCTGAAGTATATCTTCCAACTGGGCGCGCATCTGATTTTTCTGCTGGCGGCTGACCCTTATATCACGTACGGGAGCAGTCTGGCTCACCAAATCACCTCCAAACCAGTAAGAAAAATGCCCGGCAACGGCCAGGCAATATTTTACTTCCTAATTAAATTAGCAGTCAGTTTCCGGATCCAGTTCCCCAAAGACGATAACATCATGCATCTTGCCCAGTTTGTCAATAATATCCACAAATACTCTCAGACCTATGCAGGTTCCTCTTATAGGTGTAGTCAGGTTACAGGGGTTGCTGGGATCTTCACAGTTGCCCCGGATCTCGAAATCGAAAGAAAAATTCTTCAGGATGATTTCGGACTGTTCAATTTCAGCCCGGAATTCCTCAATAGTCAGCGGCGGGTCGAACTCATCCAGTTCAATGGTTTTGTCAAACCGGTCAGTTACAGTGATAATCTGGTACTCGCCTTCCACCAAAACAAACAGGATTACTTCATAATCAATGAATATTTTGACGCGATTGAATGCCAAATCCTCAAAAGTGTTTAAGATCTTGACCTTGATATCTTCCACATTAGTAATTTTCCCGCCTACCTGCTCATCGGGGACACAGAACATGGTATCCAGAATCTTGACCTGTTTGGCGATGAATTTGGCTTTGATAACTTTGGCAAATAAGTCTAGCCTACAACCCTCCGGAAATTCACACTTCAGCTCAGCCATTAATTACTTTCCCTCCTCTTTGTCTCTAACGACCTGATTTATCAGGTCTGTTTCTCTATGGTTAAATTTCTAGGATATACTATGAACCCTGGTTACAAAATGTGATTGCTTCTATCCTAAGGAATACTGGTTGGTAAAACCGTTATTTGGGGCAGGTTTCATAACATGAACACATTCTATAGACCCATGACAAAATATGGCAAATCCATGTTTTTTGACTTCCCGGCAAAACCCGATATCCTCCGGCCCCCAGCTGCTGTTGTATCTTACCCCTGCCTCTATCACCCGGCGTTTTATCAGGCAGGCAGCCCCGGTACAGTCCACCGGGAAAACCTGGTTTCGAGGGAAATTGCGGATGGGCAGCAGGCGGTCATTTTCCCAATTAAATATGTTGTAAAACTGGTCATCCCCAATTTCTGCTCCATTGCAGACCAGGGCCGACACCATATCCTTGCCTGCCTGAAGCAACTGTTGCAAAGCATGGGGCGGAACCAAAATATCACTGTCCACAGAAAACAAATAATGACAGTCCGATTGAAGAAAGGCGTCCAGCAGGCGGTTGCGCAGCTGCGCCAGCCGGCTAAACTGGTAGAAACCACGCTGCCATCCTCCCGGCCGACTGCTGTTGTCATACAGCAGTCGTACCGGAAAAAGGCGGGCAAATTCCTGCAAAATTAGTTCCGTTTCATCCTGGGAATCATTAATGACAAAACAGTATTCTACCTGATCAGGCGGGTAGCTAAGTGCGGTCAGGTGCTGCAGATACAGGGGCAGTATCCAGGCCCGGTTACGAACAGGACAGCCGATCATCACCTGCACAGGTTTTATCCTCCTGCCATAATGCAGCGATAGGTTTTTAGACGGAAAGCAGAACGGCTGGATCTAACCCGGGTATGGATCGATCCCCGGGAGATAATGGCATTACCAAAGCGCGCGTGTATGGGTGCAGCCGAACCGGTAATAAAGCGGAAAGCTACCCCGCGGCCTACCCTTAAACGGCGGGTAGGACTCAGCTGGCTGATGGATACTACCCGAGGACCGCCCACTGCTACCGTTACACCACCTTCCGGATGCACTGCTGCAGCACTGCGTCCAACTGTTAGATGCCGGGTAGGCGAGGGATCGCTGAAGGCAATAGCAGTGGCTTCTAAATCGAGTACAGCCGGCTGCAAGGGAATAGTTTCGATGGGTGGCAGCGGAGGAGCCTGGGGAGGAAACCCTTTATCGGCCAGGTGCTTTTCAATAACTTCAATTATGCTCCGGGCTCTGACCAACCAGGAATTTTCCCGGGCTACCGCCAGACGCCTTTCCCTCCGCTCAGAGGTATCCTCGTAAAGAGCGCGGTGCACGTTATTCAGGAATTCAGATTCATCCTGGGACCACATAATAACATCCGAGTATTTCCTGGCTTCCGGGATGTTAGTGGTTACAATGGGAAGTCCGGCAGCCATATACTCCCACATTTTAATCGGATTTACCGATTCCACCATGCTGGTGACTTTAAATGGTACGATTCCTACATCAAAAGCCTGCTCATAGGCGGCCAGCTGATCGTAGGGTTTGAACCCCAGGTAGTGAATATTATCCCGGCGAGGTACATCCGATATATTGTAAAGCGGTCCCACCATGACAATACTGCAATCAGAGAATTTTTCCGCTAAGCGGTCAATCAGTTCCAAATCGAGCCAGCTGGCTATTACCCCAGTATAACCTATGATGGGCTTAGGTATATTGGCAATGTCCTCTGGGATCGGCAAAGATTTGGTACTGGCCTGGAAGAAGTAATCAAAGTCACAGCCGTTAGGTACCAGGTAAGTGTTGGGGTTCATTCCTATAGCCATGGAATACAATTTTTCAGAAGTAGCAATGACTATATCGGCACTGGCCACTGCTTGATAGTAAAAGGGCCGCCAGGCTTCAAATTCATCGCTGGGTTCATCAACACTGTCAAAAACGATCAGACTGGGATTATACTGGTGCAAGGCATTAACCTGAGCACCTGCACTGTAATAAACTACCGGGCGGATACCCTTCTGGTGGAGAGCCGGATCTACATTGTTAAAGAGATAAAAATTGGGGTAGGGTTCGGAAACTCCGGTGGGCTGCTCTCCATAAGGACCAGGCCGGTTCAAAAAAAATACCGGAATCCCTAATTGAGCGAAGCCCTTCATTAATTGCTGGGGTCTTTGCACCAGGTAATTGAAGTCCAGGGTAGGTGGGTAGAGAATGGCGCTGATATTCGACATGAAGATCCCCCTTAACCATTATGATTTTAGTAACTGCTTTATTATCGTATGCCGTGTCCACACAAGGGGTGCTCTTCCCAAGGCTCTCCGGCAGAGAAAAATATTGGCAAAAAGCTCAGAAAAGAAGAGGGTGAGTCCGGAAAGCTTCCGTGACTCACCTTGAAATGAGGTTACTCATCTCCTTCGCTCTCCGCTTCCATACGCTCCTGGGTATGATGATAACAGGTAGGGCACAGCTCGGCTTCACAGAATGGGCAGCTCTTGGCCTGCTGCTTTGCCATCCGGGTTCCGCAGGCTGAACAGACACTCTGGGGGACGACCCGGCTCTTTTTGGCAGTACTGACGTTGAAAATATTTTCCTCCTCTGCAGGCAGGGGAACAGCTTGATAGCGCTGGACCCGGTTATGAATAAGCACGTTCTCCTGCCTGTAGAGAGGCACGGGTCTGCTCATATTTTTATCCTCCTCTCCCGTTAACCTATGTCTACTTTGTATTCACAGCTAGCCTATGAAAATATAGCCGTTTTGGTGTCAGTACTTAGAATAATTTTATGCGTACTGGTTTTCTGCTGTAACGAATCACTCCCCGGATGGGCTGGTGGGAAGAAAATGATGAATAAACTGAAGCTGGGGAAGTTGTTTTAACTTGCTGGGCTGCGATGCGCACCGAAGGTAGGGCTGGTCTTACCGGCGGCGGCTGAACAATTACTATGGGAGCCGGAGAAGTCTTATCCATGTGCGCCCATACAGGTGGTGCTTCTTGCTGAACAACTACTACGGGAGGAGGAGAAGCGACCACTGCCGGTGTGGGCTCAGTAACTTGTATTTGCGGAGAAAAAAAGGCTTGGGGAGAAAGTCTCTGCAGGTAAGGGAGTATTTCCCGGACCCGTTGCTGGTAGGTGTGCTTGCGATATACTTCATCCTGTCCCTGACGAGCAATTCTCTGGCGCTGTTCGGGATGCTGCAGGTAGTATTTCACCAGATCCAGAGTTTCCTCCTGGCTTTTACTCCACACCAGATGGAAATGATTAATAAATAATTCTTCAATGGCCGGAGTCCACTGGGTCAGATAAAAACCCCCGCATCCCAGTATCTCGAAAGTTCGCATACTCATCATGGTACGAGACGTATCTATGGAATGCAGCCCCAAAATTATGCGAGCAGTGGCACAGGCGGCCGGCAAGTCTTCATTAGCCATATACCCGCCGTAATAAGCCGCCGGTACAGTATATGCCTGGTTTGGATCGAGCCACCATTCATTCCCAAAAACTCGCACATCATAGCCCTGCTCAATTAAAGGCTGCAGGACCGTAGCCACGCCCTTTTGCCGGGCGGGATGGTAGGAATAATTGTTGCCGGTAAATATAATATCATGATTGAAGCGGGGATCCGGAGCTCCTTCCCGGTGGTAGTTAGGATTACAGGCAAACATTAAAAGATGAGCGGTAATCCCGTGCTGGCGGTAATCAGCCAGGCTTTCTTCACAGGGAGTAAATACCAAAGCGGATTTTTGGGCAAAAGGCAGGGATAGATACTCAAAAGAGACGGGATCTTCTATAGCCCAATAGACATGGGGAATACCAACCTGTTCCAGCAGGGGAAACAACTTGGGCATACGACCGGTGCCTCCGTCATTGAAAACTATATCCGGCTTAAACTCATTGATAAAAGGCTCCAGGGAAGGCTCTTGGTCCAAAAAGACGTAGCGGACCTCGTGTCCCAATTCAGCCAAAGCTGGCCCGATACCATACTTAACTATCGGGGCCGTGTTGGCAAATAAAACTCTCATGCATTATCACCTGCTTTTCATGCTCTAACAACTTATAATAGAGTATGCATGATTAGCAGATTAGGTTCGGTTACAAAACTATTAGGAACTGTTATTTACAAATAACCTCTTGATTCGCGTTCCCAGAGGCAGCTCTTCCTCTGGGGAGGATTCCTGCTCCCGGTGTGCTTTGGCGGCGGATGAATAATAGGGGTTTTCCAGGTTTTGCAGGCGGCGTTCCTTATCCCGTACCAGTGATTGCAGCTGTTCGATCATCTCTTGATAGCGATTTAACTCCTGCTGCAACCGGCTGTTGGAGATCTCGGCCTTGCGAATGCCTTTTTTAAGGCTGCTGATATCTCTTTCATAAAAATAGATGCGGCGGCGCAGTTCCCGGTTCTCATTTTCTACCCGGCTGACTTCAGCCTGCAGCTGCATCAAGGCCTCCCGCAGCGAATGCTGCCCTTCCGTACTTTCAGCGGCGGTTAACTGCACCAGCTGATCCCGGGTGGCGATAATCATATAATCGATGAAATAATCCAGGTGTAATTCCTGATTTCTAAGTTCTCCCTGGCAGTCAATATTATGAATATCCAAAACATATTTTAATTCGTTTTCCCGGCGAATTTCCGGAGAAAACTCAGCCAGGGGAATACGATTGCGCACGGTTTCCTCCCGGCTGATTAAATGTAATTGCCCGTTTATGTCTTCTACCAGGCAAAGAATATCCAAGCGCAGTAAAGTTTCTACAGCCAGCCCCTGGGCCCTGACCACAGCAGTTCTTACTTTAATCTTTAGGTCCTCAATGGACCGGAATAGCTGATCCAGAGCACAATTATAGTGAGATTGCAGATGATAGGGTTGGTCCAGCTTACTTACAACTACCGGGGACCAAATAGCCAGTGCCTGACCCACAGCATTACCCCCCCAACCACACTGTTATTTCCATGTATATTAGCTGGTCAGACCAAGTATGAAACATGTTCAGAAAAAGAAAAACTGCATGTTCCCATGCAGTTTGACAGGTGCTTAGCTATTTATTGATTAGCGGCGGCTATTCTGATTTCTGTGTCGGGGCTATCGCAAATAAACAGTTCAACTGTCTCAGTCAACACATCTGCGTAGCTATATGAAACCCTCCGCTCCACTTTGCGTTCGTTGAGCTTAACAACGAATATATTCGGATAAATGGATTCGAGGATCCCTTCTCTCTCGATGATGCGGTTTCTTCCCCGGTTAGCCTTCAGTCTGATCCTGCTTCCTACAAAGGATTCCAGGTCTTTCTTTATATCCGATATCAGCCTGGGAGAACTCACAAGACCACCTTCTTTTATTCATTAATCTTTATAAGTTTATAATAAAAAAGGAGGTCTGTCAAGAGAGCACAATAGTATATATAAAAAGAAGGCGCTTGTCAACGGTCAGGCTAGGAAAATCTTCGTCAACCTGCAGCAAATAGGTGAGCAATCTATAAGATGGTTACGAAAAAAAGAATTTATTTCGTATATTTGTCAGCAACTTTACTAGCTGCACAGGCATACGGCTTGATACGAGCATCAAAACCACTGCCCACAATCATGCCGGTTACTTCTTTAACTAGTTCCTTGGTTTCTCCGTGGGTACCTACATCCAGATGGACCTCCACCTTTAACTCCTCATGACCCTGCTCTTTCAGGCAGGTAAAGAGCTGATCGCTCAGAGCCAGACTCAGCGAAGCTTCGAAAAATATTCTCTGCCGCAGGCTGTATATCTTGGTTTCGAAGGATTTGTTGTAATAATAGCGCGCTCCTTTACCGGTCCGGTGGATAATGATAGCACTGACAAAACAAGTTCCTTTGTGGTAAGGCTGGGAATCCGTCCCCACCAACAGAGCATAAGGACGATCCTGGTCTTCACTAACATAAGCCAGAATATCGGCCACCACTTGTTCCAAGGTCATGCTGCCTTTGCTGGGGCTTATAAATTGCATTAGATGGACCTCCTCTACTCTAAAAACCGATTAACTAAGCTGGCCAATTCCTCCAAGCTCAGTTCCTCCGGCCTTTGGTTTGGTTTGATTCCCAGATGCTCTAACTTGGTTTGGGCGTAATCTTTACTGACACTAAAAAAAGAAGCGCAGCTGTTTAAGATAGTTTTTCTCCTCATTTGGAAAGCAGTTCTCAGAAAAGCTTTAAAAACCTCCTCATCCTGTACTTGAACCCGGGGCTGGGGCAAGGGCGTAAACTGTACTACGGCCGAATCCACATCGGGACGGGGGTAGAAGCAGTTGCGCGATACCGTCATCAGCCAGCGGGTATCTGCATAATAACTGGTCATCAGAGTTAGCAAACCATAATCCTTACCGCCAGGTGCAGCAATAATACGCTGGGCGACCTCCTTCTGCATCATCAAAGTAGCCCCTTGCATATGGGGGCAGTTTTCCAACAAGTGAAAAATTATAGGTGTAGTAATATTATAAGGTATATTGGCACAAATTGTATATTCTGGCATTTGGTCCAGGTTAAACTGTCGAACTAGTTCCTGTTCTACATTCACTTTCAAAATATCAGCAAAAAGAAGCTTAACATTGCTAAAAGGTGCCAATACTTGCTCCAGAGGTGCTCGTAAGCTTACATCTATATCAATTGCCAGTACTCCACGGCTCTGCTGGGCCAGCAGCTGGGTTAAAGCCCCCATACCCGGCCCGATCTCTACGGTATACAAACCGGGATGGGCACCGCTCAAGGAAGAGATACGCTGCAGTATATTGTTGTCCACCAGAAAGTTTTGTCCCCAGCGCTTCTTAGGATAGATCCCATATTGTTCCATTAAACTACGCAATACTGAAGGTGAAGATGTTTGCACCTGACCGCTTCCTTAGTAACTATATTTAACTAATTATATATTATACTATGACTGCATCCCAACCATAGAAGTGCCGTATCCTCGAAATATAGTCCTCTCCTTTTCATTGCTGAGAAAACGGTCCCCGCGTTAGTGCAAAAGACTGTCATCGCGAGCGCGTAGCGCGTGGCGATCTCTATGCCGGTCTGCGCTAATCACGGTTTCGCAGGATGTTAGCCAGGATGCAGGAGTATTAGCCGGCTCGCTCCAAGACTCTCGCCTGCAACAGAGGTGATGATTGCAGCTATTATGTAATTAACCCGGGAAACCAACTGGTTTGCCCGGGTTCAGCAGTGTTAAAAAGCAGGCTGTTGTTGACGCATGCGGCGGGTCAATTCGTTAATATCCTCCTGGTATCCCTGGATGGGTCTTCCTTGAATAATCCCAGCGGCTACATCACTTAACCTCTGCACCAGACTGGGATCTGTGGTTACCAGCACCTGAGATATCCTCTTGTCGCTGGCTTTAAGCTTATTGGCTACCGTTTTTTTAATCTCATTGGCTTTTTCCGCAGTGTTCATTCCGTCTTCCAGCTCGAGTCCCACCATCACCATTAATCCCGATACATTAGTACCGGGGGGTGGATTTTGTACGGTATTGGGATTGGCGTTGTTGGCGGCCTGATTGTTATTAGTGCGGTTATTGTTTACTCCGCCCTGGTTATTGTTTAATTGAGGGGTTGCATCGTCGGCATTAATACCAGGCTGTATGTCTTTGCCGGCATTGGTGCCCAGGTTGTTGGTCATTCCTACACTGGATACCACCACGGTTGCATCGTCTACTCCCTCAACCTCCTCTGCCAGGTTGGATAGCCGGCTGGCCAACACTCTCCGCTCGCTGGCTGTCAACTCATCATCAGCTCTATCAGTTTTGTCTTCCCGATTTTGCTGGGGTAAATCCGGTCTCTGGGCTGCATTATTACATCCCAAGGCCAGACTGGTTAGTATTAATGTTAAACATATCAATAACACCAGTTTTTTCTGCAACTGCTTCACCTCCTTTTCCCTTGTCTGGATTAGTTTTTTCCGGATTTATCATTTCTAACAAGGGAAAAGATGGCATCAGATTAGAAACCATAAATTAACGTAAAAAAGCACCCTCCTTTGAGCAGAGGGTGCTGGAGAGTGTCAAAAAAGTTGCTAAAAAGAGGTCGCTACGCTCCTCGCAACATTAGCCGTGAACGATAGTGAACATCGGTAGTGCCGGAACGGCCGATGACATACCAGAAGGCCATCTTATGTGTCATTGCGAGCCCCAGAGGGGCGTGGCAATCTCGAACTTCTAACCTTTAATAGACTTCTTTGACAGTCTGAAGCACCCTCCTTTTAGCAGAGGGTGCTGGTATTATTCGGTTTTTAATTTAATATGTACACTTTTACGGTACGGCGTCCCCAATTTATACATTGGGATCTTTCTTCCATAAACAAATCCAATTGATTTCCACGGATCGATCCGCCGGTATCGGCGGCTACCGCATATCCATATCCTTCCACATACATGCGGGTACCCAACGGAATCACTGTGGGATCTACCGCGACCATCCCTACGGCAGGTTGCTGTCCGGTGGCGGTGCGGCGCCCGGTATAGGTGTAGGCTGAAGCCGTCATGTACCTGGCCTCCCTGAAGTTCAGGTTTTCCCCGCCGCGGGAAACAGAAGTGATAGTCCCCATAGCAATTACTTTGTTTTGAGGTTCTTTAACCACTTCACTTTTAACAATCTCCCGTTTGACTTCCTGACCATTATGGTAGGTTATCCTGACAGTGTTACGTGCCAGTCCTTCAACTCCTGGCTTGATGGTACGCGTCAATCCTCTCTCCAGGGTATGGTCCTCGGTCCGCTCTACCTGAAAAGGAGTAGCTTCCTCGATTACCTTTTCCTCTTGAGATACGCGTATAATCTCAATTTCCTGATTGGGTACGGTTACCTCCGTGGGCATAGTCTTAACAATATCCATAGCCCCCAACTCTACTCCTGCTAAACTGATCGCTTCTTTAACAGGGATTGGAGGGGTTATGATTTCCCTGCTATTACCATCGGCAATCACCTTAACCTTGAAGGCTCGGGTGACAACTATCTGCTGATTTTTCTTGACCTTGCTGTTCAAGGATGGTTCAACGCGATCATACTCGCCTAAAGAAACCTTCTGACTTTGTAAAACATCCCCTACGGTGCTGCTAAAAAACACGCGAGTTTGAATTTCCTGGCCATCAACGGCAAGTATAACTGGTTTTTGCAGGGCAAAGAACAGGCTAACCAGCAGAACCACCATAAAAACCAGGGTAGCTGCCAGGGGGCCTTTTCTAGGCCGTACAATACCCATTTTTCTCCTTCCTTTCTCCCCTTGGTATTAGAAATTACTTATGGATATCAAGGGCATTTCCATTCTAGACAAAACCTTAGGAACAAGTCAAATTTATTGCCAATTATGGGCGTTAATTACTAATAATGGCAACAAATTCAACCTCGTCTAGTTTAATTATGGCCATCTTGTAATTATCTTATTCGGGAAGGAGTAAAAAGATTGCTTAATTAGCAAAGAATACCACAAAATAATTCCGCCTTAAATTGGTTTAACTCACTGCAGGCGGTAGACTTGAGCAGCATTTCGGCTGGTCAGATAAGCTATTTCCTCCACGGGTTTGCGCCTGAGCTCAGCCAGCGCTTGCGCTACGTAAACTACATTGGCCGGTTCATTGGGCTTACCCCGCAGGGGTTCGGGAGCAAGATAAGGACAATCGGTTTCAATCAATATACGATCTAAGGGGATGTGAGCAGCTACCTCTTTGGTTTTGCGAGCATTTTTAAAACTGACCGGCCCGGCAAAGGAAATATGGAAGCCTTCCTTCATCAGATCAATAGCCAGGGGCAGGTGGCCGGAATAGCAATGCATTATACCTCCATTAATCCCGGCCTTTTCCCGGCGAATAGTGTCCAATACCTCTTGATGCGCATCACGGTCGTGAATAACTATTGGTTTACCTAATTCCTGCGCCAGTTTGATCTGCTCGACAAAGGCTTTCCGTTGCTGATCCCGGGGTGATAAATCCCGGTAAAAATCCAGGCCGATTTCACCAATGGCCACCACTTTAGGATCTTGAGCCAGTTTATATAGTAACGCCAAGGTATCCTGATCCAACTCTTTGGCATCATGGGGATGTATGCCTACTACCGCATAGATCTGCGGATACTTGCGCGCAAGTTGAACCGCTTCCTGGGAAGAATCACGATCATAGCCTATGCACATAATGGTGGATACCTGAGCAGCCTGGGCTCTGGCCAGGACTTTATCCAGGCTGTCATTTAGGGATTCTTCCTGCAAATGAGCATGGGTATCAGTATACATAACTTTCCTCCTGGTTAAAGCGGCTTATTTAACCCGGCTGCCAGACTCGATTTCAGAATTAACCATCAGAACTTCCACCCGTTCATCGTCAGAAGCAGCCAGTATCATGCCTTCGGATAGGGTGCCCCGTAGCTTGGTGGGTTTCAGGTTAGCAACTACTACCACCTTTTTGCCGATTAAATCTTCCGGCTGGTAGTACTGGGCTATACCTGACACTACGGTGCGTTCGCTGTCCCCTACTTTTAACCGGAGTATAAGCAGCTTGTCGGCTTTGGGCATTTTCTCACAGGCTATTACTTCCGCTACTCGCAAATCCATGCGGGCAAATTCATCTATAGTAATATATTGATCCTCTTTTTTCTCTTCAACAGCTGGTTTTTCTGGATTCACTGGTTCATTATGCACTGATTCATTCACTGCAGTGTCCTCCTTTTTCATGTCAATTCGCGGGAATAAAACCTCGCCTTTCTGCACCGGAGAACCAGGACGAACCTGGCCCCACTGGCCAGCTTCTTCCCAGGTCAAGGCTGATACATCTTCCCAGAACTTGATCTGCTCATTTACCCTCTGAGCCAGGGTAGGCATAGTGGGAGCCAGCATAATTACCGCTATACGTATACATTCCGCCAGATTATACATAACCGTGGCCAAGCGGTGGTTCTGCTGGGGATCTTTGGCCAGTACCCAGGGCTGGGTTTCATCAATATACTTGTTAGCCCGGCTCACCAGACGCATCACCGCATTGATGTAGGCATTAAAGTCCAACCGGTCCAGTTGGTGGGTGGCCTCTTCATAAGCCTTGAGCGCTGCCTGTTTGAGCTCCTCATCCACTTCAGCTTTCTCCCCTACGGCAGGTATTTGTCCATTAAAGTAGCGTAAAATCATGGCTGCGGTACGGCTGATTAGGTTGCCCAGATCATTGGCTAGATCATAATTAATGCGGTTGACCAGGGCTTCTTCCGAATACAATCCATCCTGGCCAAAATTTAGCTCTTTGACCAAATAATAACGTATGGCATCTACTCCATATTTATTAACTAGCACCCGGGGATCAATTACATTTCCCTTGGATTTGGACATTTTGCCGCCTTCCAGCATAATCCAGCCGTGAGCGAAGACTTTTTTCGGCAAGGGCAGATCCATAGCCATCAGCATAGCCGGCCAGATAATAGCATGAAAGCGCAGGATATCTTTGGCCATCAGGTGTACGTCGGCAGGCCAGTAGCGGTTAAATTGTTCCGGATCATCCAGATAGCCGATAGCACTCAGGTAATTTATTAAGGCATCAAACCAGACGTAGACCACGTGCCGTTTGTTCATGGGTACGGGTATTCCCCATTGGAAAGTGGTCCGTGACACACACAGGTCTTCCAGTCCCGATTTGATAAAATTGATTACCTCATTGCGGCGGGACTCCGGTTGAATAAAATCAGGGTGAGTTTCAATATGTTCCAGCAAACGGGGCGCATATTTACCCATTTTGAAGAAATAACTTTCTTCCTGGAGCAACTCTACCTCACGCCCACAGTCAGGACATTTACCCTCTACCAGCTGCCTTTCAGTAAAAAAGGTTTCGCAAGGGGTGCAATACCAACCTTCATACTGGGACAAATATATGTCTCCTTTGTCGAAAACCTTTTGAAATAGCGCCTGCACCACTTTTTCATGGCGCGGTTCGGTAGTGCGGATAAAATCATTGTTGGTGATCAGCATAGTCTTCCACAGATCTTTGATGTTCTCCACGATAGCGTCCACATAGGACAACGGCTCTTTATTGTTTTCCCGGGCTACCTTTTCAATTTTCTGCCCGTGTTCATCAGTGCCGGTTAAATAGAACACGTCATAACCCTGCATTCGCTTAAACCGGGCCAGACAATCGGCGGCTACTGTAGTATAGGCATGCCCGATATGAAGATTGTCACTGGGATAATAAATCGGAGTAGTAATGTAATAAGTCTTGGACTGGTTCATAAAAATGCCCTCCTTGAGAATCAGTACCGTATCCTTTAGTATTCAGCCCAGGACTTCGGGCTGTCGGTGTAACAGGTATAGTTTACCACATCTTACCCTGGATATCCTTTTTTCATAGGCAAAAGCTTCTGGCCCCACCAATTGCTGGAACTGGGTTTTTCTGCCTAAAATGGTTTTCAGGACTCGTTATTTGCTGAACCAAGTCTTTTAATCGAACTGATTAACCATTAGTAACCAAATTTTTGTCTTTATATGTTGAAAATTACTTGACTATTTCTACCAGCCCTGGTATAGTTTGTTGTGAGAAATGGCATTTTTTATAAACAAAGGAGGACTGTAGCAAATGATGAAGTCGACTGGTGTAGTAAGAAAGGTTGATGAGTTGGGGCGTATTGTAATTCCTATCGAATTAAGACGAACCATGGGGATAGAAGAGAAAGACGCCCTGGAAATCTATGTGGATAATGAAAAGATTATCCTGCGCAAATACGAACCAGCTTGTATATTCTGCGGCAACGCTGAAGAAGTCTTCAATTATAAGGGTAAGAATATCTGCAGAAGCTGCCTGACGGAACTCGGAAAGCAAGTAGGTTAGTCTTTAAATTGATCATGGTATTTTAAGTAATAATTATATATTTCGGACTTACGTATTCCGTATTCGCGGGCCTTCGTTTTGAAGGCCTCTTTTTTATCCATACCGTTAGCAATCAATTGCTGAACCTCCCGGGCGATTTGTTCCATATCAGCTGTGGGCGCTTCAGGTTGCTTGCCTGCCAATACCAGGGTGAACTCACCCCGGGGTTCATGTTCCCGAAAATATGCGGCTACTTCTCTGATACTGCCCCGCCTTATTTCCTCGTATGCTTTGGTTAATTCCCGGGCCACAGCAATGGGGCGTTCTGCTCCCAGCAGTTCCTCCATATCAGCCAGAGTCTTAAGCAACCGGTGCGGAGCTTCGTAGAAAATCATGGTGCGGGGTTGATCAGCCAGGCTGCTTAATAATTCCCGGCGCTGCCCGCTCTTGGCTGGTAAAAAACCGATAAAAATAAAACTCTGGGTATCCAGTCCTGACAATGCTAAGGCTGTAATCAGAGCCGAGGGCCCTGGGATAGCCTCTACCTTGATCCCTGCTTCTAAAGCCCTCAGGACCAGATCAGCTCCAGGATCAGAGATGGCTGGCATTCCAGCATCGGAGACCAGAGCCACCCGTTTGCCTGCGGCCAGTTCCTGCAGAATCAAATCTTCTTTGGCCAGGTGGCTGTGCTGGTGGTAGCTGGTCAGTGGTTTATGAATTTTGTAGCGGTTCAGCAGCTTTATGGTATGGCGGGTATCTTCACAGGCAATCAGATCTGCCTGGCGCAAGGTTTTGAGCAAGCGGATGCTTACATCTTCCAGGTTGCCTATAGGCGTAGCACAAATATAGAGTATACCGGTTTCAGCCATCTTGACTCCTTTCCTCTCCGGGGGATCGTTCATAAAGATGTTGTATTTCCTGGGTGTACACCCCTGCTCTCTCGTAGATAATCAAAGGAGGCATTATGGTCATTTCCCCCCGGGTGCCCTTGCCGGCTTCAATCAAGAAGTGCCCAGCTTCCCGGTCAATGGTGGGATGAATCATACGTAAGCGCACCGGTTTCAGTCCTACTGGTGCAAGCTCAGAAAATAGTTCAGTTAAGCGGCGGGCTGGTAAAACCATGGCCAGACGCCCGCCTGTTTTCAATAAGTGAGCGCCGGCCTGCAAAATGGCTGGCAGGGTAACCTTTAGTTCATGACGGGCCACTGCCTGTTCTGGATCAAGGCTGACTTTACCCTGTCCCTTTTTCCAAAAAGGCGGATTGCACACTACCAAATCCGCTTGAGCTGGTGGCCAATACCCGGTAACCTGATTTATATCAGCTTTTATAATGGTTATTCTCTTCTCCAGCTTATTGTACTGCACACTGCGCCGGGCCCTGTCCACCATTTGCTCCTGGATGTCCAGTCCAGTGATATGAATCCCCTTATGACGATAAGCCAGCAGCAGAGCTATAACTCCGCTGCCGGTTCCCAAATCGAATACCTGCATACCATCATATAGATCGGGGAAATGGGCTAACAGGACGGCATCAATAGAAAAGCGGTAACCCGAGCGGGGCTGAATGATTTTTAATCCTCCTAAAATTAAATCATCCCAGCTTTCGTCGCCAGGCAAATCGGGCAACTGTTCCAGCTTCAGGTCACTCCTTTTCTAGTTGGGCCAGGCAGAACAAACAATCTTCCTGACGCTGCTGACCAAAGGAGAAAGCACAAATATGATAACCTTCCCGGTATAGGCGACCCAAGTTCTCATAGCCTTCGCCCTGAATACCGATTTGGGCTTCCCGGTCAATTTCCGGAGCAGGGTTGTGTAGCCGGGCTACATCTTTCTCCAGAGAAGTAACCCGCTCTTTTAATTCACCTAGTTCAATAATCATCTCCCTCAATAAGTTCTTCAACTCGCGGACAGTCTTCTCCACACTTACAACCCTCCTGCCCCTTGGTATCGTACAATTCTGATTCGTACTTCAGGCAGCACATCAGCCGGCAGCATATTCCTGATATTTTAGTGGGATTGAGGGACAAATTCTGTTCTTTAGCCATCCGTATAGAAACTGGTTCAAATTCTCCCAGGAAGTTATGGCAGCACAAAACTCGGCCACAAGTTCCTATTCCTCCTAACATTTTGGCTTCATCCCGCACCCCGATCTGACGCAGCTCGATACGAGTCTTAAAAATGGCAGCCAGATCTTTGACCAATTCCCGGAAATCTACCCGGCCTTCAGCAGTAAAATAAAATATTATCTTACCCATATCAAAAGTATATTCCACATCAATCAAGCGCATGGGCAGGTTATGCTCGCGAATCTTCTTCTTGCATATTTCGAGAGCTTCTTTTTCTTTGGCACGGTTGCTATGGTGGATTTGGGTATCTTCCGGGGTAGCTTTACGAATTACTGGTTTTAGGGGTAACACCAGTTCCTCATCAGGAAGCTGCCTTTTACCGATAGCCACAGTGCCATATTCTATTCCACGGATAGTCTCTACAATTACTCCGTCCCCAGTGTTCAAATCGATATTTTCACATTCAAAATAATATATTTTCCCAGCTGGTTTGAAGCGTATTCCTGCAACCCAGGCCACTATCTTACCTCCTTTGTGTGCGTGTCCCCTGGCTGGGGGACACATGAGGCTGCAGCAAATGCAGCCATTCATAGGCTATATTAATGGCAATCAGGGAACGATTTACATGATAGCGGCTATAGCGCTTTAGTCTATTGATTCGTTCCCAGCCCCTCAGCACCTGTTGCGGATGCAAGCGGGGCAACTGCCGGTAAATGTCCTTACTTTCCGGAAACAGAAGTACATTATCTTGATCACTGTATTGTAGAATTAGTCGATCCCTTATTATAGTCTCCACCAGTCGGACGTTCAACTCCAAATCTTCTTCCATCAGGGAGGCTGCTTCCAACACTTTGACCGGTTCTCCACTGCTCAGGCCCTGCAGTAAAGTCAAGGCTTTCTGCCAGCGGCCAGGCCAGTCTTTTTCCTCACAGAATTGCAAAGCTTCTCCCAGGCTCCCCTGACTGATCCGGGCAGCCCGTGAAGCCAACTCCGGCTCAACACCCCGGCTCAGTAAAACCGATTCAATTTCTGGTACTCCCAAAGGATAGAAGTGCAACAGCTGACAGCGCGATACTATGGTTTCCAGTATTTCTGAAGTATCACTGAGCAAAATGATCAGAGCGTACTCAGGCGGTTCCTCCAGGGTTTTTAGCAAAGCATTGGCCGCTTCCAGGCTCATTAAGTGGCTGTCGTGAATCAGCACCAAACGATGCACGGCCCGGTAAGGTTTCATAGCCAGCCAGGGGATCATTTCCTGGCTAACCTGTTCCTTACTGATACGGGTCCGGTTTTCGGGAAGACTTATTTCCATTAGATCCGGATGGATTCCTTCCCGCAGGTATATTTCAGCAGCAGGATCTTCCTGCTGCAAAAGTAAGTGAGCAAAGGTTCGGGCTGTTTTTTCCTTGCCCACTCCGGGAGGTCCCATAAACAAATAGGCATGACTTATTATTCCGCTGTCCAAACTGCTCTGCAGCAAAGCGACGGCTTGATCTTGTCCTATTATGGAAGAAAAGTCAGCCATGTAATCCTCCTTCATATTACTATACCATTAAGTCAATCAGCATACCTCTGATCTTGTCCAAAGTTTCTAAAACCTCCAGTGGTTCTGGGGTACGCCTGGTAAAATCATCCAGCATTTGCTCTATCTCTTTATCAACGGTTTGAATAGTCACCAATAAAGCTCGGCCCCTTCTACTCCGGCCATGCTCCTGTTTTAATAGGTAAGCTTGAGAGGCTGCCTCCTGGAGAAAATCCTTGACCAGACGTTTGTAGAGCATCAGATCGCTAATGTTTAAACTCCGCTTCAGGCGGTCAGATACCTGATCCAGCTGCTGCATAATCTCCTGCATTTTTAGACGCCCTTGACTCTGGTGATGCTGGGACAACTCCTGCTCAAAACTGGCACCGGGACGGCGCTGGACCTCGCGGCTGGCTTTGCTGCTCACGGTTGTAAATTTAGTCCATTCTTTTTTATCCCGGTTAATTTTCATGCCAACGCCCTCCTTTTGTCCCCTTCACGCTCTTGGATGATACCAACCTCTTTTTGTCAAAAGCTGCTGAATTTCCTGCAGGGCATTCTTGACTACCATCTCCAGTGGTTGATGGGCATCAATCACGCATATGCGCTGGGGTTCCTGCCGGGCTATCTGTAAATATCCTTGTCGAACCCGGTTTTGAAATAACAAACCGGCTTTTTCCAGGCGGTCTGGGGCATCTTGGGCCCGCCGGCGGGCACCTTCGGTGGGATCTAAATCCAGCAGCAGGGTTAAGTCGGGTCTTAATCCTCCGGTAGACAGTTGGTTCAACTGTTCCAGAAAATCCAGCGGTAAGCCCCGTCCGAAACCCTGATAGGCCAAAGTCGAATCTATGTAGCGGTCGGCTATAACCATTTTCCCCTGCTGCAGTGCAGGTCGGATCACTGTTTCCACCAGTTGACAGCGTGCCGACGCATAGAGAAACGCTTCGGTGCGCGCCTGCATATCCTCATTGGAAGTATCCAACAACAAGTTTCTAATCTTCTCAGAAATAGGCGTTCCACCAGGTTCGCGCAGGCTAAGAGGATCAAAAACAGCTAAGTGACCTAGCAGTTCTTCTTTTAAGCTTGTTTTACCAGAACCGTCTACCCCTTCCAGACTAATAAATATGCCTTTTAGCATCCAGTTTCCTCCTAAATCTCCAGCACGGCAATAGTGTCCAGGGTGTGATCCAGCGGTCCCTGTACCCTAACTCCTATTTGGCGTATATAGCTAAGATAATCATATATTTCCCCGGTAATCATCTCTCCAGGCAGTAAAGCAGGAATGCCGGGCGGGTAGGCTGCCACTATTTCTGCGGATACCCGATTTCTTGCCTGGGCCAGGGGTATACGTCTGCTGGCACTTTGAAATGCCTCCCGGGGCGATTTTACTACTAACGGTGCAGGCGGCACTACCGGTCTTATATATCTACTATTCGCAGTATGGCTCTGTTGATCCTTGGCGATAGCTTGTAAGGCCCGGTAAAATCTTTCCCAGTCACTGGGTTGGTGAAACATGGACATCATAGCCAGTATATAGTGATCCCCTTCTATCTCTACTTGAATATTATAATGCTGGCGCAGGATACGTCCTATTTCGAAACCGCTGATATTCATTTTATCGGTTAAAACCAAAATTTTTAAAGGATCAGCTCCGGTTACCCCGTTTTTGATTAACCGTCTTCCTGGGCAGCTAAATCCTGGCAGTTGATCGATTTTACAGCGATACTCACCGGCTAATTGAAGACCTTTATCTAATAGCTCCTGCCCGTGCTGCTGCATAAAATGACGGGCTAGATCCATCGAAGCTAGCAAGGGATAGGAGGGACTGGTAGTAGTAAGAAGGCTAAAAGCGTTCTTTACCCTATCTGCAAACCGGAAACCATGTCCCAGGTGCAAGGCTCCGCCCTGGTTAAAGACCGGCAGGGTTTTATGCATTCCATGAACCACCGAATCTGCTCCTGATGACAGCGCCGGATCGGGATAGCGGGGATGAAAATAGAAATGGGCCCCATGGGCTTCATCAATAAAAACCGGAATGTTGCGACGATGAGCTGCTGCGGCTATTTCACGAATATTGCTGGTAGTTCCGTAAAAAGTAGGGCTGGTCAAAAAGACCGCCTGGACCTCCTGACGGGCGAGCAGGTCTTCAACTGCTGTAACACTGGTAGCCAGGGACAGGCCGGTCTCGTTATCTATCTCGGCTGGCAGGTATACCGGATGAGCCCCCGACAGAACCAGCCCCCCGAAGAAGGAACGGTGGGCATGGCGGGGAATGAGGACCTTAGCCGGAGAAGGGAGACTGAGGAAAAGAGCATGTATGCCCGAAGTAGCTCCATTAACCAGAAAAAAACTTTCCTGGGCTCCAAAAGCTTCAGCCAACAAGCGTTCTGCGTGTTCAATAATACCAATGGGAAGATGCAGGTCGTCCAATCCAGGTATCTCGGTAACATCAAATAAGGCCAGATTCTGCCACGCATGGGGAAGAGCTGGGGCTATTCCAGCGTGGCCAGGCATATGCAATCGCAATATATTTTCTTGTATGTAGCGGTTAAGGGCGGAGTAAATGGGGGTTGATGAGGGAGTCACATCAAATCCTCTCTTTTAAACCAGCAGTTTCATAGCTGCCGGAACTATTTCAAAAGTGACTTGGTTACCATGTCCCGGAGTCTCTCCATCCATTTCAAACAGGATGTCGTTAGCTGACATGATTTGTACCTGGTGGCCGGCCATTCTTTCCACCAGGGGATGCTTCATGTGTGTGCCTTTGTACATATTAGTTAGATTAGCTAGCAAATCTCGTTTTCTTAGGTCCTTGGCAAGTATTATTTCCAAAAGCCCATCGTCAATCCGGGCCTGGGGAGCAACTTTCACGCCGCCGCCGAAATAACTGCCGTTACCAACCACTATGATGCCTGTTTTGCCCTCGTATCTGGTTTCTCCATCCACCTTAATGACCAGGTCCAGGTTCTGGTAAGTGAAAATGGTGTATAAAAATGCTAACAAAAATGACAGGAAACCTCCCAATGCTTTGCTGTTGTTGTTTACCCGGTAAACGGTAGCGCTGCCTAGACCCACATCAGCTTCATTAATATAGAAGCGTCGTTCCTCCATCTCCTGCCAGCCGGTATAGGTGGCCAACACTAGATCACAGCGGCACACCTGCGGGTCAGTAAACAGGCGAAATATGGTATCGATATCACGATTCATATTAAACATGCGGGCGAAATCCCCGCCAGTTCCCAGGGGAACAAAAGAAAGACAGGCTTCCGGATTTATATGGTGCTGGTTTTTGTCAAAGAAACCATTTACTACTTCATTGAGTGTACCGTCTCCGCCCACGGATACGATACGATTGTATCCGCTCTGCAAAGCTTTCCGGGTAATGAGAGTGGCATCCCCAGGTCCTCTTGTGTACTGGACATCTATCTCAATATTACGGTTCACCAGTGCTCGTTCAATATTGCTCCAAGCTTTGCGAGTACGACCATTGGCAGACTTGGGATTAACCACACATAGAGTCTGATAACCGGATGCTTCCAATTCTCTCTCCCACCTGCAAAACTTATTCCCTATATCAATTGTATATGAAGTGAGAACCATTAATCCATGAAAAAATTAAGGTACCTTTTCAGGTACCTCAGCCAAGAATCTCTTTTAATTTGTTAATCACGGTCTGGTAATGGATGGAGCCAACTTCCATATTGACTATATCTTGCTCACATTCACAGCAAATAAAAGCTTTTCTGATCTTCACCCCTCCATGAATCCCCTGGGAGGGTACCTCCCCGCATAAATAGCAGCGTGGCAGGAGAACGCCTCTTGCAGACGGGACCATTAGCTGGTGCACCTCTTTCATAGTGATAAACTTCCTTTTTTCTGTCAGTATTCCC
>JAKPGY010000045.1 GCA_029550685.1 Bacillota bacterium | reverse complement strand
AGCAATGATCAGGAGGTGGTTAGGCCGTGTCAATGGATATGACGCAATATTTGGATGTTTTTTTGGAGGAGAGTAAGGAACACCTGGGCAATCTTAATCAACAGCTTTTGGAACTGGAGAAAAATCCCGGTAACCTGGCAGCTTTAAACGAAATATTCCGTGCTGTCCATACTTTAAAGGGTATGTCATCAACCATGGGATACGAGGATTTGGCCGATTTGACTCATCATATGGAGGATGTGTTGTCGGAACTTAAGGAGGGATTACTGCAGGCCAATTCCCAAGTGGTTGATATTCTGTTTCAATGTTTGGACCGAGCCCAACTGATCATTGATCAGATCGAAAGCAATGGCACGGCTGACTACAACAACCAGGACCTGATTAGAGCTTTAAGTCAGATAAAAGAGGGCCGTCATATAAATCAAGCTGAAGGTGAAGAGGAATTGCTCGAAACTGCTGTAGAACCAGCTTTAAGTGGGTCATTCCACTTTGATTTTAATGATTATGATCTCACAGTATTACAGGAAGCAGTAAGAAAATCCTATCAGGTTTTATCCTTGCGCATTGCCGTAGATCCTGCTTCGTTGATGAAGTCGGTAAGAGCCTTTATGGTATTCAAGGTTTTAGAGGAAGACTGTGAAGTATTGAAATCAATTCCTGCCGTACCAGACCTAGAGGATGGCAAATTCGATGATAACTTCGATATAGTTGTGATCACCAAACAACCGGCAGCTGTTATTACAGATCGCTTGGAACACATTTCCGAAATCCGGGTGGAGCGATGTGAAATTATAAATATTGGTCAATTAACAGTTCAGCACCCTGTTGACACCGTCAGTGAGACCATGCATGAAGTCGAGGAACACTCCGATACCAAAAGAACTCATAAGATAAAACAGACAGTACGGGTGGACATTGATCGTCTGGATAGTCTCATGAATTTGGTGGGAGAACTTGTTATGCATAAGGGCCGGCTGGAACAGATAGGTACCAGTCGTAAGATTGTTGAACTGAACGAGACTATAGAGCAAATTGACCGCATCAGCACCGATTTGCAATCAGTAGTTATGAAAGTGCGCATGGTTCCGGTAGAACAGGTCTTTAACCGTTTTCCCAGAATGGTACGGGATTTGGCCAAAGAACTAGACAAAGAGATAGAATTCCTGGTGGAAGGCAAGGAAACAGAACTAGACCGTACTGTGATTGATGAAATTGGTGATCCTTTGGTTCACCTGCTCCGTAATGCTATTGACCATGGAATCGAGTTGCCCGCGGTAAGAATTCAGCAGGGTAAGCCGCGCATGGGAACCATAATCTTGCGAGCTCGCCACGAAGGAAATAATGTTTTAATTGAAGTTGAAGATAATGGTGCGGGCATTAATATTGAACGGGTTAAACAAAAAGCTGTGGAAAAAGGTCTGGTCAGCAGCAAGGAAGCTGGAGAAATGACTACTGAACAGGCTTTGGACCTGCTTTTTAGTCCCGGTTTCAGTACCGCCGAAAATGTTACTGACATATCGGGACGGGGCGTGGGATTAGATGTGGTCAAAAGCAAGATTGAAGCCATTAATGGTGAGATACAAGTTGAAACTAAAATGGGGCAGGGCACCAAATTCAAAATAAAGCTTCCTTTAACTCTGGCGATAATCCAAGCCTTAATGGTCTCGGTACGTGATGAAATATATGCTATTCCTCTTAGTTCAGTGGATGAGACCACCATGTTGTCCCGGGATGACATCAAGCTGATTCAAGGCCAGGAAGTGATCGTACTAAGAGGAAATGTGCTGCCCCTTTATCGCCTGGATAACTTACTGGAGGTCCCCGGAGAAAGCCAATCTGATGATTTATATGTGGTAGTGGTATGCAAAGGAGATAAACAGGTTGGCCTGGTGGTGGATGGCTTAATTGGCCAGCAGGAGATCGTCATTAAATCTCTCGGTAAGTTCCTGGCAGGAATTCCCGGTATAGCCGGAGCTATTGTTGCCGGGGACGGCAATGTACGGTTAATACTTGATATAGCTACTTTGTTTTAGGAAGGAGGAAGATCTATGCAGGACGTAAGGAATCTTCCGGTAGAGGATGCTCACCATGAAGACCAAGAAATGCAGGTAGTTGCTTTCAGGCTGGGAAATGAAGAATATGCAGTTGATATACTCTTCGTTCAGGAAATCATTCGTTTGCTGAATATAACCAGGGTTCCCCGCAGTGGCCCCCATATAGAAGGAGTCATTAACTTACGGGGCAATATTATCCCCATTGTAAATTTGCATTCTAAATTCAACTTGCAAGCCGCTGAAGATCAAGAAGATAAGCGAATTATCGTCTTTAAGTGGGATGAAGTGCAAGTGGGTATTATTGTGGATGAAGTTTCTGAAGTCATACGTATCCAGGGGCAAGATATTGAACCAGCTACTAAAGTATATGGCGCTCTGGAAGCAGATCATATCAAAGGTATTGCCAAGATAGATAATCGATTATTGATTCTGCTTGACCTGGTCAAAATTTTTGAATCTGGATGGTGAATGGTTTGGACAGATTCCAGGAGTTATCAAATCTTCAGGTGGATGCATTAAAAGAAATTGGCAACATTGGAGCAGGCAATGCTGCTACTGCTCTGGCGCAGATGATAAACAGCAAAATTGATATGAATGTTCCTAAGGTATCCATATTAGAGTTTGATAAGGTTCCCGAATTACTTGGGGGAGCTGATTCTTATGTGGTTGGTATCTACTTAACGGTAACTGGTTCTGCCCCGGCAAGAATACTATTTATCCTACCGGTAGCTCAGGCATGTCGTCTGGTAGATATGATGATGGGTCAACCGCCAGGACACACCGTCCCGCAGCAAATGAATGAAATAGAATATTCAGCTATGATGGAATTAGGTAACATTATTTCTGCCACCTACTTAAATGCTCTGGCCATGTTTACTCAACTTACCCTAGTGCCTTCAGTGCCAGCTTTGGGAATGGATATGGCAGGAGCATTACTAAACGCAATTCTGGCACAATTTGGGGAAGTGGCGGACCATGTTCTGGTATTAGAAACCCAGTTCAAAAAAGGCGATGAAGATGTGGTAGGGCATTTTTTTATGTTGCCTGAACCCGGTTCATTAAACACAATTCTTACTGCACTTGGGGTGAGTTTTTAATGGCAAAAATTATTCAGGTCGGAATGGCTGACCTGAAATTAGCAAAATCACCGGACAAGCTGATGACAGCTGGATTAGGTTCATGTATAGGTATTTGTGTTTTCGACCCAGCCGTCAAAGTTGGTGTTTTGGCACATATAATGCTACCCAGCAGCATCCAGGCTAAGAATGCACAAAATCGTGCTAAATTTGCTGACAGTGCCATTTTAATGCTGTTAGAGGAAATGGATCGCAATGGTGCTTCTAGATCTCGCCTGCAGGCTAAGATTGCTGGCGGAGCCCAAATGTTTAAATTTGCTGGTGATAGTGACATCATGAAAATTGGAGAGAGAAATACTCAGGCGGTAATTGAGAACTTGGAAAAACATCGTATTAAGCTAGTAGCTCAGGATACCGGCGGAAGCTTTGGGCGGACCATAACCTTCGATGTAGAAAATGGCAGCTTGCTAATTCGAACCATAGGACACGGGGAGCGGATCATTTAAGTGAAAGCCGACATTAGTACATTATGGCATAATTACAAAGAACACGCTCAGCTGGAAGCAAGAGATGACTTAATAATTCACTATGCGCCTATGGTTAAATATGTAGCTAACCGCTTGGCTATCCATTTGTCATCAACAGTAGAGGTTGAAGAGTTGATTTCTTATGGCATTGAAGGATTGATCGATGCTATGGAGAAATACGATCCTGGCCGTAATATTAAATTTGAGACTTATGCAATCTCCCGCATACGCGGAGCGATGATAGATGGCTTGCGCTCCATGGATTGGGTACCGGTCTCCGTGAGACAGAAAAGCAAAGAACTGGAAAAGGCTTATTTAACAGTAGAAGCCCGATTAGGCAGAGCAGCCACTGACCAGGAGATAGCCCAGGAATTGGGTATAAGTGAACAGGAATTGGCAGTATTGTTAAAGGATGTTGCAGCAACAACGATAATTTCATTAGATGATTATCTTCCTGGTGATGAAGGCGAGGACAAAAAACGCCGAATTGTTGAGATGTTGGAAGATAAGAATGCGGTGAATGCTCTGGAAATGGTAGAAATACAAGAAGTAAAGGACCTGCTCGCCAAATCAATTGCCAGACTGCCTGAGAAGGAAAAGACTGTGGTATATCTTTATTACTTCGAGGGACTAACCTTAAAGGAAATAGGCCTTACTTTAGGCTTATCAGAATCGAGAATATCCCAGCTACACACCAAAGCAGTATTGAGATTAAGAGGCAGTCTAAGCAAAAAGAAGCATCTGGTCGTATAGAAGGGAGAGATGCAGATGTCTGATACTACCTTGGATATGGATGGACAAGTAAAGATCAGCTTCGGCCCTGGGAAAATGCAAGCCTTTATCGAAGTAACGGCACCGGTTGGTTCGGGGTTACCCTGCGGACGTGAGCAGGTCATAAAGGCTCTTAATGAATTTGAGATTACTTACGGTATCGATGAAACTGCTATTGACCGGGCACTAGATCCACAAAACTGGAATAAAAAAATTTTGATAGCCACAGGAAAAGAACCGGAACATGGCAAGGATGGAAAACTGATTTATAAATTCCCTTTGGCCCATGAGAGAATGGCATTAAAGGAAGACGAAAAGGGTAATGTTGACTACCATGAACGCGGTTTAATATATAATGTCAAAATGGGTGAACTATTGGTAGAGAGAATTCCTCCCACTGACGGTACCCCGGGGCGGGATGTAACCAACCGGGAAATACCACCGAAAAAAGGCCGGGATTACCACTTACCCCGCGGTAAAAACACGGTAGCTGATCAGGAGGGAAGGAATCTTTATGCAACCTGTGATGGGCATGTTACCATGGTTGACGGCAAAGTAGTAGTGGATTCGGTTCTGGTCATTGGCCAGGATATTGATTTTGCTACCGGTAACATTGATTTTGTAGGTAATGTAATAATTCACGGCAATGTAACCTCAGGATTTAAAGTACATGCAACCGGAGACATAGAGGTTAAAGGTTTCATAGAAGCCGCCGAGGTTATCGCTGGGGGGTCCATTCAAGTAAAAGGCGGCATAACCGCAGGTTCCAAGGGATTAATAAAAGCGGGGCAGAATATCTATTCCAGGTTTATTGAGAACTCTACGGTCGAGGCTTCCGGTGATGTTCTGGTGCGCGATTCTATTATGCAATCGGTGATTCGCAGCGGAGGTACTGTAAAAGTGACTGACCGCCGGGCTATAATTGTAGGCGGACTTATTCAGGCTTTCAATTTAGTGGAATCCAAGGTACTCGGATCGCAGTTAGCCACTCAGACCATAGTTGAAGTGGGGATTAACCCACTCCTTAGAGAAGAGTACCATAACTTAGTTAAAGCCAAGACCGAAAAGAAGAAAATCTATGATACTCTCAATCAGAATTTACAGTCTTTTCAGCGCAGCGGGGTGTCTTTGGATAATTTAAGTGACAAGAAAAGACTGGTTCTGATAAAAATGTTGGATGACTTCAAAAGCTTGCGCCAGGAGATTGCTTCTTACGAAGAACGGCTGAGCTTTTTAGAAGCAGAATTTGACAAAATCCAGGCAGCCAAAGTGCGAGTGCTGGAAACGGTATATCCCGGAGTTAGGATCACCATAGGGCAATCAGTATATATAGTTAATGATCCCATTAGATATGCGGAATTTATATATCAAGATGGAGAGGTGCGACTAACGTCTCTTAGCTAATGGGGGGAGAGGCGATGACCATCCGTAGTATTGACATGCAGGTTCTAGTTCAAAAGGTGGGCGACATTGCTAAAATTCAGCAAACTGAGAAAACCGATCAACAGGTTAGACAGCAATCTTTTTTGGAACAAATTGCTCAACAGACCCAAGTTGTCAGCACTACCGTGAATCAAACCCCCGCCAGTGAATCAGGCTTAATACAGGAAAATGAATCTGATAAAAAAAAGAAGCCACCAAAACAAAAGAAAAAAGATAGAGTAAGCGGTTTAGAAGACGAGGAAGCCCTAAGTTGGACCGATGATCCCCATAAAGGATCGAATTTAGACATACGCGCATAGGCTTAGGATGTGATAACGCTGTGACCGGGTTACTAATTGTTAGTATTATAGTATTAGCGATAACCTTGGTAACTATCACCAAACACAAACGGTTTTTAGAAAGTTATTACCAGGAATTGCTACAGACCTTACAGGACAGCCAGGTTGTTAAATCCGACCTGGAGAAACTTATGAATCAAGCAGTCCAATTATCCAGTGAAATGGTATCCAGACTCGAGCAGTCAGTTATTGAGACCAAGCAGCCTATGCCTGAAGATAATAGAAACGATCAGTTGGGTGGAGCAGAGGAAACCGGTTTTTACCTCCATAATGACCACCCAGTTTTTATGGAGACTTCAGATCCAAACGGTCTCCAAAACCAGGATAGCAATATGGAATTGCCTATGTTGTATCACCAGGTGGTGTCATTATACCAACAGGGATATTCGATTAAAGATATTGCCAGCCGGCTAAATCGTGGTCAAGGTGAAGTAAGTCTTATTTTGAGCATTACCAGCAAACGCCGGGCTATATGAGAAAACATATTCCACAAAGATTTAAGAAGCTATACGTCAGATATACTCTAACATCCGCTTTAATGGCGGTTTTTTTATGAGTGCTTTCAGGGAAGCAAATTCCCAGATTTATGCTTCTAAATTAATCATGCCTGGAAATCTTGCAAAAGCGCTGAGGCTCTGGTATATTAATTTTTGGTAATCACACACGCTGGTCGACTTTTCAGCTCCGTGCCGTTGAAAAACGGTGGTTGAAAAGGTGGAAGCCGCGGAGGAAAAACGAAAAGGAGGATTAAACATGTCAGTTATTACCATGAAACAGCTCCTGGAAGCAGGAGTACACTTCGGACATCAGACCCGCCGCTGGAATCCTAAAATGGCTCCTTACATTTATATGGAGCGCAATGGTATTTACATCATCGATTTACAGCAAACTGTTAAGAAATTTGAAGACGCCTATGAATTCATTAAAAGTGTAGTTGCTGAAGGCAAAGATATTCTCTTCGTAGGTACTAAAAAACAAGCCCAGGAAACTATCCGGGAAGAGGCCACTCGTTGTGGCATGCATTATGTTAACCAGCGTTGGCTGGGCGGTATGCTGACCAATTACAAGACCATCAAAGCCCGGGTACTGCGCCTTAAGCAGTTGGAAAAGATGGAAGCTGAAGGAGCTTTTGATGTATTAACCAAGAAAGAAGTTGCCAAGCTAGTTAATGAGAGAGAACGTTTGGAACGCTTCCTGGGGGGGATTAAAGAAATGGAGAAACTGCCTGGAGCAGTTTTCGTAGTTGACCCCCGCAAAGAGAAAATTGCCGTAGCAGAAGCACGTAAATTGAATATACCGGTAGTAGCTATCGTAGACACTAATTGTGATCCTGATGAAGTTGATTATGTTATTCCCGGTAATGATGATGCTATTCGGGCAGTAAAATTAATATCCTCTAAGATTGCTGATGCTGTTCTAGAAAGTAAACAAGGGGAGCAGATAACGGCATAACAAGTTTAATTAGGGGGTGCAACACCAAAGTCACCCCCTTTTTCCTAAATACTTTATAGGAGGTTGCCACAGTGATAACAGCGCAGATGGTTAAAGAACTTCGGGAAAGAACCGGAGCGGGAATGATGGATTGTAAAAAAGCTTTAGAAGCCACAGGGGGAGACATTGAAAAGGCAATCGATGAGCTTCGTACCAAGGGCTTAGCGAAAGCTGCCAAGAAGGCCGGACGGATAGCCAGTGAAGGTGTTGTTATGTCCTATATTCATGGCGGTGGCCGAATTGGTGTCTTAGTAGAAGTAAACTGCGAAACTGATTTCGTGGCTAAAACCGATGAGTTTAAGGAGTTAGCCCACAATATTGCCATGCAGATTGCAGCTTCCAACCCTACCTATATAAACAGAGAGGAAGTTCCTCAGGCAGTGCTGGATCATGAGAAGGAAGTTCTGCGTGCCCAAGCTCTGGAAGAGGGCAAACCGGAAAAAGTAGTGGATAAGATGGTAGAAGGCCGCCTGGAGAAGTTTTTCAAAGAAAACTGCCTTTTGGAACAACCTTATATAAAAGATCCAGACAAAACTGTCCAACAAGTAGTTTTGGAGACCATATCCAGGATTGGTGAAAACATTAATATACGCCGTTTTGCCCGTTTTGAAGTGGGAGAGGGCATTGAAAAAGAGACGGTAGATTTTGCGGCAGAAGTAATGGCACAGATTAAAGGTTAACTAAAAGAATCTGGAGGGTAGTGGATTGGGGTCCCCAAAATATAAAAGGATAGTGCTTAAACTGAGTGGTGAAGCCTTGGCAGGCACGAAGGGGTATGGAATAGACCATGAAATACTTTCTTCCATCGCTCGTCAGGTCGTAGAAGTAGTAAAAAAAGGTGTTCAAGTTGGCATCGTAGTCGGTGGAGGCAATATCTGGCGGGGAGTTGCCGGCAGCGCCAAAGGGATGGATCGGGCAACCGCTGATTATATGGGTATGCTGGCAACGGTTATAAATGCTTTAGCCCTACAAGATGCTTTAGAAAAGGAAAACATGGGAACTCGGGTTATGTCGGCTATCGAGATGAAGGAGATAGCTGAGCCATACATAAGAAGACGGGCTATCAGGCATCTGGAAAAAGGCCGGGTAGTAATTTTCGCCGCCGGTACAGGAAATCCTTATTTCTCCACCGATACAGCTGCTGCTCTTCGTTCCGCTGAAATTGAAGCAGAAGTTATTCTTATGGCCAAAAAAGTGGACGGCGTTTATGATTCTGATCCGGTTACCAACCCAGATGCCAAGAAATTCACTGACCTGGGCTACATAGATGTGCTTAACAAGGGATTAGGAGTAATGGATTCGACGGCTGCATCCCTGTGTATGGACAACGGTATACCCATCATTGTCTTCGATCTAACCCAGGAAGGGAATATTTTGAAAGCAGTTATGGGGGAAGACATAGGCACCTATGTTGGGAGGTAATAATATGATCAATGATATTCTTAGCGAAGCCGAAGATAGGATGAAAAAAACGGTTGAGCACCTAACCAAAGATTTAGCTACGCTAAGAGCTGGCCGTGCCAACCCGGCTATGCTGGATAAGGTAATGGTTGATTATTACGGAGAACCAACTCCACTTAATCAGCTGGCTAATATAACTGTACCTGAAGCACGACTGTTGGTCATACAGCCCTGGGACAAGAGCAGTATCGCTAACATAGAAAAAGCGATACTGAAATCAGACTTGGGAGTAAACCCAAGTAATGATGGTAATGTTATCCGTATTGTCATACCCCAGTTGACTGAAGAACGTCGTAAAGAACTGGTTAAGGTGGTTAAGAAACGGGGCGAAGAAGCAAAAGTAGCTATACGAAATATCCGTCGCGATGCTAATGATATGTTAAAATCCAGTGAAAAGGAAAAACTAATTTCCGAAGATGAATTAAAAAGGGGAAGCGACGAGGTTCAGAAAGCTACTGATAAATATATAAAAGATATTGATGCAATTCTGAACGCCAAGGAAAAGGATATCATGGAAGTCTAGTCATAGTGATTGCTACCATGTATTATATTTATAGACAGTCAATCTACCCCCGTAAAGCGGGGGTTTATGATTTTAGGAAGAAGGGTGACAAGTGAGTCGGACCACACCCGACTACATGCAGCTTATTAAAAAAGAGAAACTGCCCCGGCACATAGCTATCATTATGGATGGCAACGGCCGCTGGGCTCAAAAGCGTCTTATGCCGCGTACCTTTGGCCATCGCTCCGGTATGAACTCGCTGAAACAAGTCGTGGAAACCTGCTGTGAATTAGGTATTTCATGTCTAACAGTGTTCGCCTTTTCCACTGAGAACTGGAAAAGACCTCGGGATGAGGTCAATTATTTAATGAATCTATTAGTCGAGTATATAAATAAAGAAATCGAAGAGCTACATAAAAATGGCGTACGCTTGCAGGTGTTGGGTGATTACCGCAGCCTTCCGGAGAAAAGTATTAAAGCCATTGACCTGGCTTTAAACAAAACAGCCGCCAATCAAGGAATGGTATTCAATATTGCTCTCAACTATGGTGCTCGTGACGAAATAATTCGCGCGGCCAGATTATTGGCAAAACAGGTAGAAGAGGGATTGTTGGCAGTAGAGGACATTAATGAAGCCGCTTTTAGTCGAGCTTTATACACCTCTGGGCTGCCAGATCCGGACCTGCTGATTCGGACCGCAGGAGAAATGCGGGTAAGTAACTTTTTGCTCTGGCAAATAGCTTATGCTGAATTCTGGTTTTCTCCTTTGCTGTGGCCTGACTTTAACAAACAGGAATTGCTCAGGGCCATATGGGAATTTCAGCAGCGCGACCGCCGCTTCGGAGGATTGAAAACAAATGGGCAGGAGGGCCATCATGCTTAGAACCAGGGTAATTACAGCAGTTATTGGGATTCCGCTTTTATTAGGAATATTATATGCCGGGGAACTATTCCGGCTGGGATTTTTTCTAGTGCTGGCGTTAGTGGGCCTATACGAATTCACAGCTATGATGAGAACCGCGGGAAAAACAGGCCCTGTGCTGCCCGCCCTGCTTTTTATGATGGCCTTACTGTTAGGAGATTTGACAAATCAGCCTTTGATACCTTTGCTGTTCATTGCTTTGTTGCTGGCAGTATTCATAACAGTGGTGAATTATCCCCGCATTTCTTTTGACAACACCGCCCTGATAATGTTTTTTTCCGCTTATCTGGGAATCTGTTTATTCTATGCCATTCAATTATCTTTTTTAGAACAGGGTTTCATGGCTTGCCTGCTGGCTTTTCTGTTAACCTGGGCAAGTGACATAGGAGGTTATGCAGTCGGCCGGCGCTGGGGAAAGCATAAACTGGCGCCCAGATTAAGTCCTAATAAATCCTGGGAAGGGGCCTTGGGAGGTATTGGACTTGCTGCTATAACTGCTTTGGTTTTATCCATTCTGACTGATATGGTAACCTTGACTCATGCATATGCTTTAGTACTGGGAGTAGTGGCCAGTATAGCTGCTCATTTTGGAGATCTGTTTATGTCCGGAGTAAAGCGATTGTTCCAGGTAAAAGACAGTGGCTGGTTTTTGCCCGGGCATGGAGGAGTTCTGGACCGTTTTGACAGTTTTCTGGTGGTGGCCCCGGTAGTTTACTATTGCCTTCAGTACCTTGGGTAAATAAAGGGGAGGGGGATTGCTGATGGATCCCGAACTGCAGAAGAGTCTAAAAACCCTGGTAAAACTGGCCATATTAGTCTTGTCTTTACTTACCATATACCTGTTGTTCGCTTATGTTTTTCCCATAGTGGGTAAGATACTGGCTTATATCCCCATACTTTTCTTACCTTTTATTATTGCTGTGGCTTTAGCAGTAGTGGTGGAACCGGTAGTGGTATTTTTCGAAACCCGGCTGCGGATGAGACGCGGTCTGGCGGTGGTATTCAGCCTAGTTCTTTCGGTGGGGGGATTTATATATCTCATATCCCTGGCTGTTGCCCAGGTGGTTAGGGAATTATCAGGCTTGTACCCGCTGATGATCTCTTACTCGGATCAGGTGATCAACAAATTCATTACCGCCATTTCTAATGCCCGCTTATTATATCTGGAGTTGGATTTATCACCGGAGTTGCAACAAACCCTGGGTGAAAACCTGCAGAAAACCTCCGAACTGCTGCAAAATGTGGCCAAGCAAAGTCTCGAATACATGATCGATATCTTTGCCAGTCTTCCCGGGGCCTTCATTCTTATATTAATAGCCATGGTGGCAACTTACTTCATTATCAAGGACCGGGCTTTGTTGCGTACTTTTGTACTGCAGTATATTCCGGGCAGTGCCCGCTCCAAATCCCGGGAAGTTATTGCCGAATTGTTCCGGGCCTTAATCGGCTTCTTAAAAGCTTACAGCATTTTAATCAGCATTACTGCCATTATCACCATAGTATCCCTAAAAATTCTGGGTATGAAGTATATTTTTACCATTGGAATTGTGGTAGGTATACTCGATATCTTACCCATACTGGGACCAGGTACGTTTTTTGTACCTTGGATAATCTGGGAACTGATTAGCGGAGATACCAAGGTAGCTTTAAGTTTACTAATTGTATATATAATCATTTCTGTGGTACGACAGTTTCTGGAACCAAAGATTATCGGGGACAACATAGGTTTGCATCCTCTCGCTACCTTAATTTCCCTCTATGTGGGCTTGCAGTTGGGTGGAGTGATCGGTATGATCATGGGGCCAGTTTTGGTAGTAATCTTTATTGCCTGCTACCGGGCGGGGGTTTTTGATAATATTAACTGGAGGAAAAATAATTAATGAAAAAGATAACCGTGCTGGGGTCAACCGGGTCAATTGGACGGCAAACCTTGGATGTAGTAGCCCATCATCCCGGTCTATTTAAAATTCAAGCCCTGGCAGCCCTGGACGAAGTGGATATACTCTGTGAACAAGTACACCGGTATAGACCTGCCTGTGTGGTAGTGTACGATGACTCCAAATATAAACAGCTAAAGGATCGTGTACCCGATAGCGTAGAAGTATTAACAGGTCAGGAAGGTCTTTGTCAAGCTGCTGCTTATGAAGAAACTGATATAGTAGTGGTAGCAGTCAGTGGTGCAGTAGGTATCTTGCCCACATTAGCTGCGGCTCGAGCTGGTAAACGCATTGCTTTGGCCAATAAGGAGACTCTGGTAGCTGCAGGGGATATAGTAGTACCTCTGTGTAAGGATATGGGCAGTGAATTGATTCCGGTGGACAGTGAACACTCGGCGATTTTCCAGTGCCTGCGGGATGAAAACAAATCCTTGCAGCAGATATGGCTCACTGCATCAGGGGGGCCGTTTCGGCAATTCAGCCGGGAACAGCTGCAACAGGTAACAGTGGAAATGGCTTTGCAGCATCCCAACTGGTCCATGGGGCCCAAAATTACCGTAGACTCCGCCACCTTAATGAATAAGGGATTGGAAGTTATTGAGGCTCACCATTTATTTCAAGTTGGTTATGATAGAATTCAAGTATTGATCCACCCTCAAAGCATCATTCACTCCATGGTTGAGTTTATAGACGGATCTTGGCTAGCCCATTTGGGGGTACCTGATATGCGGATTCCTATTCAATATGCCCTGACTTATCCTGACAGGGCTGCAACCCCTACTCGGCGGCTTGATTTAATCGGTATGGCGGATTTGCATTTTGAGCAACCTGACATAGAAAGATTTCCGTCCCTTCAGTTAGCCTATGACGCGGGCCGCAGAGGAGGTACTATGCCAGCGGTCTTAAATGCCGCCAATGAAGTAGCCGTTCACCATTTCTTAGCCGGACGTCTAAGTTTTGTGGAAATACCAGAAGTGGTGGCTTATGTCATGAGCCGCCACCAGGCAAAAGTGGTCAGAACGGTCAATGATGTATTACAATGTGACCAAGATGCCCGAGAACTAACCGAAGAACGAATTGCCAGAGGAGGATAAATCAGTGTCCATATTGATAACCATTATTATCATTGCCATATTGATTTTGGCACACGAATGGGGCCATTTCATAGCAGCACGCCGCATTGGCATACCGGTATATGAGTTTAGCCTGGGATTCGGTACCAAACTGCTTTCTACTACTCGTAATGGGGTCCAGTATTCATTACGCTTACTTCCTTTAGGAGGATTTGTGCGCATGGCTGGAGAGGAGCCGGGAGATGAAGATGATCCCAACGGGTTTAACAACCGTACTCCCTTGGAAAAAATACGGGTTTCATTTGCGGGACCCTTTATGAATTTTGTATTGGCTTTACTGCTTTTCATATATAGCTTTGCTTTTATAGGTATTCCCGAATCATCCGATGAACCTGTGCTGGGTAAAGTCCTGGAAGGCAGGCCTGCTGCCCAGGCCGGTCTTCATCCCGGTGACCGTATTATAAGTGTAAATGACCAACCTGTAGCCACTTGGTCAGAATTCACTACCATAATTGCTTCATCAGAACCGGGAGAAACATTGCATATTAAATTAAACCGGAATGGTGAGGCTATAAATTTGCAGGTAGTACCAGACAACCAGGGAACTGGTGGTAAGCCTGCTATTGGAGTATTAAATCAGGTTAACTATACCAAGCTGGGTATTGGAGAATCAATTCAGCTGGGATTGGAACAAACCTATCAATTGACAGTTCTGTTGTTATCCTGGCTCGGAACCTTGTTTACCGGGGGAGCGTCTACCGCAGATGTTGCCGGACCAGTTGGCATTGTTAGTCTGGTAGGAGAAGCTGCCCAAATAGGCACCGTTTTCCTGATTAATTTTGCAGCCTATCTAAGTATAAACCTGGGAATAATCAACCTATTACCTATACCTGCTCTAGATGGCAGCCGTATTGTCTTCGCAGTAGTGCAAGCGGTACGCAGAAAACCTATTGAACCAGAAAAGGAAGGGTTTATTCACTGGTTAGGATTTTTATTCCTGATGCTGTTGATAGTAATAGTAACTTTTAATGATATTCTAAGGTTGATTAAGGGATGACTTTTGTGCGCAGGAGAACCAGGGTAATAAAAATAGGGGATGTTGCTATAGGCGGCGACAATCCCATCGTGGTCCAGTCAATGACCAATACTGATACCAGAAATGTAGAAGCTACTGTCCGCCAGATTAAGCAGTTGGAAGCTGCCGGATGTGAACTGGTTAGAGTAGCCGTTGTAGACATGCAGGCTGCTGAAGCCATAGCCAGGATTGTACCGCAAATCAACATTCCTCTAATAGCTGATATTCATTTCGATTACCGCCTGGCGTTAAAGAGTGTTGAAGCAGGAGCCCAGGGATTACGCATCAATCCTGGTAATATTGGGGAGCGTAAGCGGGTACAGGAAATAGTGAGCCGCTGTAAGGAAAGCAATATACCGATACGCATCGGGGTAAATGCCGGCTCCTTGGAGCGCCAACTTTTGAATAAATATAGGAAAGTATGCGCTGAAGCCATGGTGGATAGTGCCCGGGAACATATTAAAATCCTGGAAGACATGGCCTTTTATAATATTAAGGTTTCCCTGAAGTCTTCCTCTGTTTTAATGACAGTTAACGCTTATCAGCTGTTATCCCAGCAGGTGGACTATCCCTTGCATGTGGGTATTACTGAAGCAGGTACCTTGGAGCGGGGACTGGTAAAGTCTGCGCTTGGATTAGGTTTGTTGCTCTACCAGGGTATTGGTGACACCATCCGGGTTTCCCTGACCGCCGACCCGGTACAAGAAGTATGGGCGGCCTACGAGATTTTACGCAACTTGGGTTTGAGAAACCGGGGACCCGAATTGATATCCTGTCCCACCTGCGGTCGCAGTGAAATCGATTTGATTAGTCTGGCAAAGGCAGTGGATGAGAGAATCAAATATATTCCTGATCCTATTAAAATAGCAGTGATGGGATGTGTGGTTAATGGTCCCGGCGAAGCCCGGGAAGCAGATATAGGGATAGCCGGAGGAAGGGGAGTAGGCTTGTTGTTTCGCCGGGGGGAAATTGTGAAAAAGGTGCCAGAAGCAGAATTAATAGACGAACTAATGACAGAAATTCACAAACAATGTGGACAAGGGGGTACAGGCAGTTGAAGTTTTCTGAATTGTTTTGTCCTACACTGCGGGAGGTTCCCAGTGAAGCGGAAACCGTTAGTCACCAATTGTTGCTGCGAGCAGGTTATATCCGCAAAGCTGGTGCAGGGATTTATTCATATCTCCCCCTGGCCCGGCGAGTATTAAAGAAAATTGAAGCTATCGTACGTGAGGAAATGGACCGGGCTGGAGGTCAGGAATTACTTATGCCCATCATACAACCCCGCGAACTTTGGGAGCAATCGGGCCGTTGGGATGTTTATGGTGATGAAATGTTTCGGTTGATGGATCGTCATCAGCGTTATTTTGCCCTGGGCCCTACCCACGAGGAGATAATCACCAGTTTGGTTGATAATGATATTCACTCGTATAGGGATTTGCCCTTGCTCCTCTATCAGATACAGAACAAATATCGTGATGAAATTCGTCCCCGTTTTGGATTGCTGAGGGGCCGTGAGTTTATCATGAAGGACCTGTATTCCTTTGATATAGATGAGGAAGGGTTAGACGTATCATACCGCAAGATGTATGCTGCTTATAATCGAATCTTTCAGCGGTTAAACCTGCAGTACCGGGTAGTGGAAGCGGACAGCGGAGCTATTGGCGGCAACGAGAGCCATGAATATGTGGTTCTGGCAGACACTGGCGAATCTGAAATTGTCTACTGTGAAAAAGGTGACTATGCTGCCAATGTTGAAAAAGCAGCCTGTGTGTTTAAGGATGACGGGCAGGATGAACCTCAGCTGGAAATGAAGAAAATCCACACTCCCGGGATGCGTACTATAAAGGATTTGGTGGAATTTACCGGGCAGCCTGAGCAACGGCATGTTAAAACTCTTACTTATTACGCTGACGGCAAACTGGTGGCAGCAGTTCTGCGTGGTGACCGGGAACTCAACGAGATTAAACTAAAGCAGGTACTGGGATGTCGTGAATTGTACATGGCTGACGACGCTTCTGTTCGTGATGCCTGCGGGGCTGGATTTGGCTCACTGGGTCCGGTGGGATTGAATATCAAGGTTTATGCTGATCTGGAAGTAGCGGGTATGAGGAATCTTACCTGCGGAGCCAATCAGGATGACTATCATTTCATTAATGTAAACCCAGGTCGTGACTTTGTACCGGAAGATTATGTGGATATACGCAATGCCGTGGAAGGCGACTTGTGCCCGGTTTGTGGACAGCCTCTTAAAGCCACCCGCGGCATAGAAGTGGGTCATATATTCAAATTGGGAACTAAGTATTCCCAGGCTATGAATGCAACTGTTCTGGATCAGAACGGTCAGGCAGTGCCCTTGGTTATGGGGTGCTACGGAATTGGTATCTCCCGCACTATGGCGGCATCTATCGAACAGAAACATGACGAAAACGGCATAATTTGGCCTATGCCGATTGCACCTTTCCAGGTAATTATAGTTCCGGTTAATGCTAAAAAAGAGGATCAGATGAGCACTGCATTGGCCCTGTATACTAGATTACAGGAGCGGGGAGTTGAAGTGCTCTTAGACGACCGGGATGAGCGAGCCGGGGTAAAATTTAAGGACGCCGATTTAATTGGTATACCGGTACGAATAACTGTTGGACCCAAAGCATTGCAGGAGAATCAAGTCGAAGTGAAGAAAAGATGGGAGAAAGAAATCCATAATGTTGCCATCAATCAGGTTGTCGATACCATTATGGAAATCATTCAACAGGGGTAAGTTTGACCGGGATGTGAAGGCATGTCAGTTTATGAGATTATTTTTAAATTAGCGCTGGCGGGGATTTTAGGCGGTCTGATCGGTTTGGAGAGGGAAAGCTTAAATCGTCCCGCCGGGCTACGCACATATACCCTGGTAAGTGTAGGTTCAGCATTGGCCATGGTAGTCTCCCTGGACATGTATTTTCAATACTATCAAACTGTCAATGCTGATCCAGGCCGAATTGCGGCGCAGGTTATCAGCGGGATTGGTTTTTTAGGCGCTGGTACTATTATGCGGGAAGGGGCTACGGTCAGAGGTCTGACGACGGCTGCCGGACTTTGGGTGGTAGCATGTATTGGTTTGGCGGTGGGAGCAGGACTATACATTCCAGCCATAGCCACCACCATACTTATACTATTTGTCCTCATTTATTTTATCCGTTTTGAAGAAAAATTTACGGGTTTGCGGGAATATAAAGGAATAGTAATGGTGTTAGAGGACCGGCCTGGGCAAGTAGGAATTATCGGTTCAATTCTGGGAGATCTAGGAGTGTTGATAAAAAATATTCAGCTTACTCGTTTGGAAGATGATAACCTGGAAGTAGAACTGCTTTTGCACCTGCCTCCTCAATTGAACATTAATGATGTAATCAACGAATTATCTGAAGTGAAAGGTTTAAGAAGTATCGATCGTTTGAATTAGTTTGAGCAGGAGGAGATTTAAGGTAATGCAAGGAAAAAGTCTAGTGTACTTCGACTCCTGCTTTGCTGAAAATCCCTGTTGGATAAACTCTGCTTTGGAAAAGGTAGAGGTTTTTCCAAGCCAGCGGCGCTGGAAGATGGTAATCGCCGTGGAGCAACCTATTCCTGTTTATGAAATTCAAGCCGCTGAACAAAAACTGGCTCAAAAATATCCTTTTGTGGAACAGATCGAGATTGTGCCTTCCCTGCGCAACAGCAGCCAGCATTTGATTTCCTTGTTTGAAAAACATAAAGCTGAATTAGTGGCTGCTGTTTTCTCCAATTCTGAACAGCTGTTAGCACCCTATTCTGCAGATGAGATGCGCTTAGACTTTCATCCTGCTGATGAGGCCCAATATCAACAATATATTAATCAGGAGATCTGCAGCCGGCTGTCCACCTGGTACTGGCAGGAATATCGCTTGCCAGTTTTGGTAAGGGTTCTGCCCACCTATAAACAGCCAGCTCTGCCCGAAGTGACCTTAATTGAACCTTCCTCAGGCAACTGGCTGCCAGAGTTTGACTCGGGAGCTAAGAGATCCTCTGCCAACGGCAAACGTTCTCGTTCCAGCAACAAACTGTCGGAAGCTCAGCCCATGCCAGTGTCTGAATTGCAGGAGGGTTTGAAGACAGCTATAGTGGATGGCGAGATCTGGGACAAAGAGACCACGGTATTGCGTGACGGCCGTTTAGTGGTTACCTATAGTCTAACCGATTTTACCGATTCAATATTGGTGAAAGCCTTTTGGGATAGACCCCCGGAAGATACCATTGAGACCGGTGATTATATCAGGGTAAAAGGCAGTGTTCGCTATGATCCCTTTGTCCGCGAGATAGTCTTATTCATGGACAGTTATATAAAAAGAGAAAAGCAGGTCCGTTCCGATCTGGCATCCGTCAAACGAGTAGAGCTGCACGCCCACACCAAAATGAGCGCCATGGATGGATTAACAGAAATAGGTGCTTTGATAGAGCGAGCTGCGAAGTGGGGACATTCAGCTGTCGCCATTACTGATCATGGCTGTGTACAGGCCTTCCCTGATGCCTACCAGCAGGCTAAAAAGTATGGAATCAAGGTTCTCTATGGGGTGGAAGCCTACTTGGTTGATTCAGAGCGCCGCCAGCGACCTTATCATATTATACTTATTGCCCGTAATCGCAGCGGACTAAAGAACCTGTATCATCTGGTTAGCGTTTCTTACCTGGAGCATTATTATCGTCATCCTAAAATACCCCGTGAGGTACTAAACAAGTATCGGGAAGGCATCCTGGTAGGGTCGGCCTGCCAGGCGGGTGAGTTGTTCACCGCCATTTTGCAGGGCAAGACTCATGAGGAAATAATAGACATTGCCAGGTTCTATGATTATTTGGAAATACAACCTCTGACTAATAACGAATTTCTGCTGCGGGATGGACGGGTCGGCGGTTTGGAAGAACTTAAGAAAATCAATGCCCAGATTGTTGCCCTGGGCGAAGAACTGGGAAAACCTGTAGTAGCTACCGGTGACGTTCATTATTTAGATCCTGAACATGAAATTTTCCGCCGCATTATTCAAGCTGGACAGGGATATGAAGACATTGATGAGGGATCAGGTCTTTACCTGCGCTCAACTGAGGAGATGCTGGAAGAGTTCGCCTATCTGGGCGAGGACACTGCTTACCAAGTGGTTGTGGAGAACCCTCGTTTGATTGCAGAACTGGTAGAAGATATCAAGCCAGTTCCTGATGGCTTTTACCCACCTAAAATTGATGAGGCTGAGGATGAAGTTTACCAGCTGAGCTGGAACAAAGCTAAAGAATTATATGGTGATCCTCTGCCCGAGTTGGTGGAAGCCCGCATAAAAAGAGAACTGGACTCCATTATCCGCCACGGCTTTAGTGTCCTATACTCAATTGCTCACAAGCTGGTGAAAAAATCCAATGAAGATGGCTATCTGGTTGGTTCCAGAGGGTCGGTGGGCTCATCCCTGGTAGCCTTCCTAACCGGCATAACCGAGGTTAATCCCTTGCCGCCCCACTGGAGATGTCCCAACTGCCGCCGCACCCGGTTCGTTACTGATGGAACAGTGGGCTGTGGAGCAGATTTGCCGCCGGCAACCTGTGAGCTGTGTGGTACGGTAATGAATCAGGATGGATTTGATATTCCCTTTGAAACCTTTCTGGGATTTGAAGGAGATAAGGTACCGGATATAGATTTAAATTTTTCAGGAGAATACCAGAATCGGGCTCATGCCTACGTGGAAGAGCTGTTTGGCAAGGAAAATGTATTCCGGGCAGGTACTATCTCTACTATTGCTGAAAAAACCGCTTACGGCTTTGTGAAGAAGTATGCGGAAGAAAGACAGCTGCATCTTCGCAATGCCGAGGTTAACAGATTGGTACAAGGCATAACCGGGGTCAGACGAACCACTGGTCAGCATCCAGGGGGGTTGATTGTTGTGCCCCGGGACCATGATATCCTGGAGTTTACTCCCCTGCAGTACCCGGCAGATAACAAGGATTCCGGCGTAGTTACTACCCATTTTGAATATCATGCCATTGGTGATCAATTGGTCAAGCTTGATATCCTGGGTCATGACGATCCTACGGTTATAAAGGAACTGGAAGACCTGACCGGTATAAAGGCATCTTCTATCAAGCTCAATGATAAAGATACCATGCGCCTTTTCTCCAGTGTTGAATCCCTGGGAATAACAGAAGAGGACATTGATTCTTCAGTAGGAACTTTCGGTATACCTGAATTTGGTACCAGGTTTGTCCGGCAGATGCTGGAAGCCACCCGGCCCACCACCTTATCAGAATTGGTCCGGATAAGCGGCCTGTCCCATGGAACCGACGTCTGGCTTAATAATGCCCAGGACTTGATAGAGAGCCAAACCGCTACATTGAGAGAGGTTATCTGTACCCGCGATGATATAATGGGATACCTTATAAATAAGGGAGTGGAAAAGAAGACTGCTTTTAAGATAATGGAAAATGTGCGCAAAGGTAAAGGACTGAAACCAGAAGAAGTAACTGTTATGCAGGATCATGATGTTCCCGAATGGTATATAGATTCCTGTCAGAAGATCAAATATATGTTTCCTAAGGCTCATGCTGTAGCTTATGTTACCATGGCTTTTCGCATTGCCTACTACAAAGTCTATTATCCATTGGCTTTCTATGCCAGTTTCTTCAGCGTACGGGCGGAGGACTTTGAAGCCCAGACGATATTGGCAGGTTATGATCAGGTACACAAGCGCATTAAGGATATTGAACGCCAGGGAACAGGAGCATCATTGAAGGATAAAAAACTGTTGCCTATTCTAGAGGTTGCTCTAGAAATGCTGGCCCGGGGATTTGAGTTCTACCCGGTGGATATTTATAATTCTCATGCTTATAAATTCAGTGTACAGGAAAAGGGATTACTACTGCCGTTCTCTGCATTACCTAACGTAGGAAAAACAGTAGCTCAGGGCATAGTAACCGCACGGGATGAGGCAGAGTTTATTTCTGTAGAGGATTTTCAACTACGCACCCGTATCAATAAAACCGCTGTGGATGTACTGCGTGAATACGGATGTTTTCGGGATTTGCCCGAGACAACTCAAATAAGTTTGTTTGGCAGCTAAAAACATCAGCATCGCTTGAATAAATTTATGCTACTGTGTTATACTCTTTAGTAGACTGAACCATATTCTGTTACAATTAGTGGGTGTGCACCCACTTTTTCTATTGTAACATGCGTAAAATAGGGTAAGATACTGGGGGTGGTCCATTGGCTGAATCACAAATTGACAGTATTGCTCAGAAGATTGCAGAGCCCATTGGCCAGCTGCAGGCTGAATTGGTTGAGGTCGAGTACCGCCGCGAAAATGGTGATCAATACTTAAGGATTTTTATAGATCGAGAAACGGGAGTTGATCTCGATTTATGTAGCCGGGTTAGCCGGACTGTAAAGGATATTATTGACGCAGCTGGTATTGAGTATGACCACTTGGAGGTATCGTCACCCGGATTAGATCGCAAGCTTATCCATGATAGAGATTTTGTTCGTTTTAATGGTCAGCCAGTCAAGGTTAAATTAGCCAAGAGGTTTAATGGTCCCCGACAAGTGGTCGGGGTTCTTATTGGACACAATGAGTTGACTCTCACCGTAAAAAATGAAGAGGGAGTTTTCGAACTTCCCCGCAGCGAAATTACTGTGGTGCGACTGCACCCAGAATTATAAGGAGGCACAACAATGTCGAACGACTTGATTCAGGCATTGATCGATATAGAAAAAGAAAGAGGTATCCCCAAAGACGCTTTGATAGATGCCATCAAAGTTGCCTTGAACACTGCTTATAAAAAGAATTTTGGAACCGGCCTTAACGTTAGTGTTAATTTCGATGAAATGACCGGGGAAGTTAGTGTTCATTCTCAAAAACGGGTGGTGACTGAAGTCAAGGATCCGCGAGTGGAGATATCTTTAGATGATGCCCGGGAATTATACCCTGACTGTAAAGAAGAGGATCTGGTTTATGTTGAGGTTACCCCGACTAATTTTGGCCGTATAGCTGCCCAAACCGCTAAACAAGTAGTTATTCAAAAGCTTCGTGAAGCAGAAAGAAGCCTTATCTACGAGGAATTTCTGGAGCGGGAAGGAGAAATATTAACCGGGACCATTCAACGTATTGAGAATCGCACTCTTTTTATAAGTTTGGGACGCACGGAAGCCATCATGCTTCCCAACGACCAGATAAGCACCGAGAGATATGAGGTAGGACAAAGGATAAAAGCCTATATTTACGAGGTTAAAAATACTTCCAAGGGTCCTAATATATTCGTATCCAGATCTCACCCCAATTTTCTAAAACGGTTGTTTGAACTAGAAGTTCCGGAAATATATGATGGAGTGGTAGAAATCAAGTCTATAGCCAGAGAGGCTGGATCCCGCTCTAAAATATCTGTCTATTCCCAGGATGATAAAATAGATCCAGTAGGGGCTTGCGTAGGCCCTCGTGGTTTAAGGGTGCAAAATATTGTATCCGAACTAAATGGTGAGAAAATTGATATTATTAAATATGATAGAGATCCAGAAAGATTTATTGCTAATTCTCTCAGTCCTTCCAAAGTAATGTATGTGGATATTAATGAGGAAGAAAAAATTGCCCGGGTAGTCGTGCCGGATTACCAGCTGTCATTGGCTATCGGGAAAGAGGGGCAAAATGCCCGGCTAGCTGCCAAATTGACTGGGTGGAAAGTTGATATCAAGAGTGAGAGCCAGGTGGCTGTCCCTGAAGAGGTGGATGATATCGATGAACAGACCTAGAAAAATACCCCAACGTATGTGTGTGGGATGCCGGGAAATGCGTAATAAGAGGGAACTTATACGTATAGTTAGAACCCCGCAGGAAACTGTGGAGATGGATACTACCGGCAAGAAAGCTGGACGGGGAGCTTATATTTGTCCTAATACTGTCTGCTTTAGTGAAGCGATTAAAGGCAAGCGGCTGCAAAAGGCTTTAAATAAAGAGATTCCTGATGATGTTTTGGAAAGAATTAAAATGCAGATTGATGATATGATGCAGCATTGAGGATGTGGTTCAAACTTGAGGAAAGTATACAATATTATCGGTTTAGCTCAGAGAGCAGGTCAAGTATCTGCGGGGACCATGGCGGCACGCACCAGTCTTATCCGCAAGCGTGCTTGCCTGCTGGTTATGAGTGGAGATATTTCTAATTCTACTCGAGAATCATTGTTGTCTTTATGCAAACGCCAGAAAATACCCTGGGTGGCAATTGGGAACAAATATGATTTGGGAACTGCAGTTGGTAAAGCCTACCGGGTAGCTCTGACCATCAATGACTCGGGTATGGCGAAAGCATTGCTTGACTGTCTGGAAACTGCGAAAAATGACACTACTAGCACGGGGGTGGTTCAATGGCCAAAATAAGAGTACATGAATTGGCAAAAGAAATCGGGATGCCAAGTAAGCAACTGGTAGATACTCTACAGGCAATGGGGCTTAATGTTAAGAATCATATGAGCACCATGGAAGAAAACCAGGTTAGCTGGGTTAAGAAAAAACTTCAAGAGAGTGCTTCGGCAACTGCTAAAGCCAAGCAGGAAACCAAAGCAGCTAAAGACGAACAAGTAGACCAGGTTAACCAAACTCGTGATTCTCAAGCCAGACAACAGCAGAAGTCTACTCAGGAAGAGCAGTTGCATCGGGCACGTTCCCAGGTTAAAGACCGGTCTGAGGAAAGATCCCGATCAACGACAGACAGTCTGAAAACACCCCCTGGAGGACAGCCAAAGGAACAGCCATCCCGTGCTGATCATGCTCATGAGCATTCTTCCCACGAATCCTATCGGGGATCCCAACAGCAGCGTACTCCTCAGCATACCCGCGGACCGCAGCCATCACGGGAACAGAATAAAAACATACAGACTGCCCGGGATCAGCGGGGAGGACAGTTCTCGCGCGGACCGCAGCCCTATAGTTCAGGAGATAGACATTCTGGACCGGCTCACCCGCAAGATTACCAAAGACGTGCAGGCTCCCAGGCCGGAAAGGGAGCCGGCCAGCCCAGGCACCAAGCAGGCGGATCCGGAAGACCTTATCAATCTGGAAACCGTGCTCAGGAACAAGGTAAGTATAATCCACCTTTGACAGTAATTCCAACCGATCGTCCCCGCAGTGATGCCAAAAAGAAGCCGGCAAAACAGCGGTTTGATACAGGTGATCATGATACTTTGGGCAATAAAGCTAAGGGAAAACAGTTGCCCAGTCGTGATTTTAGCCGGCCAGTGAAAAAGAGCAAACATAAACGTAAAAAAGAAGAGAGTATTCCCGAAATACCCAGTGTAATTTCGATACCAGAATCAATAACGATTCGTGATTTGGCCGACAAGCTGTACCGGAGTCCCGCTGAGGTGTTAAAGAAGTTAATGGATTTGGGTACCATGGCTACTATAAATCAGGAGATTGACTTTGAAACTGCCGAAATACTTGCAGCTCTTTATGAAGTATCCGTAGAACGAGAAGTTACCGAAGAACAACGGTTGCTAGAGGAAATTATTGATGATGAAAAGAGTTTGAAACCGCGCCCTCCAGTGGTTACGGTAATGGGACATGTTGATCATGGAAAAACTTCATTATTGGACCGGATACGTAAATCTGATGTAGCTTCAGGTGAAGCAGGAGGTATTACCCAACACATAGGCGCTTATCAAGTAAAGGTAAAAGATAACCGCATTACCTTTATAGATACACCAGGTCATGAAGCGTTTACAGCTATGCGGGCCCGGGGTGCTAATTTGACGGATATCGTAATCCTGGTAGTGGCGGCTGATGATGGGGTTATGCCCCAGACCATAGAAGCGATTAGCCATATTCGAGCCGCCAAAGTGCCGTTTTTGGTAGCTGTTAATAAAATCGACAAACCGACTGCCAACCCAGATAAGGTTATGCAGCAGCTTACTGAATACAATATAGTGCCGGAAGAATGGGGCGGAGACACCATTTTTGTACCGGTTTCTGCCAAGACCGGAGAAGGCATTGACCAACTGCTGGAGATGGTGTTGCTGCTGGCTGAAATGAATGATCTTCGGGCTAACCCGGATCGTCCTGCAGAAGGTATAGTTATCGAAGGTGAACTAGATAAAGGACGGGGCCCGGTAGCGACAGTACTGGTTCAGAAAGGTACCTTGAGGGTTGGTGACTATTTGGTCTGCGGAGTTGAACTGGCCAAGGTGCGCGCTATGACCGATTATCGAGGGAGAAAAGTTGAAGAAGCTTATCCGTCTATGCCGGTAGAAATCATGGGCTGGTCAGATGTGCCGCAAGCCGGGGAAAAAGTTCGGGCTTGTGATGAGAAAGTAGCTAAAGAAATAACCAGCCTGCGTCTGGCTGAGCGAAAGATGCAGGAACAGAAGCAAAGCAGTCGAGTTTCCTTGGATGACTTTTTCAAACACCTGCAGACTGCTGAAGTTAAAGAGTTGAATTTGATTGTCAAAGGAGATGTTCAGGGTTCAGTTGAAGCCCTTACCCAATCCTTGATTAGACTGAGCACCGAGGAAGTAAAAGTCAATGTTATTCACTCTGGAGTAGGAGCAATTAGTGAAACTGACGTAATGCTGGCTTCAGCATCCAATGCGATTATTATTGGCTTTAATGTACGCCCGGATAGCAAGGCCCGTAAATATGCTGAAGAAGAGCACATTGATGTTCGCTTGTACAGAGTAATTTATGAAGCTATTGAAGATGTTAAGAAGGCTATGTCCGGACTGCTTGATCCCGAATATAAGGAAAAGTATTTGGGCAGAGCAGAAGTACGGGCATTATTTAAGGTACCTAATGTGGGAGTTATAGCAGGTTCATACGTTATTGACGGCAAGATCCAGCGCAATGCGGAGGTAAGGGTGCTGAGAAATGGTGTTATCGTTTATGAAGGCCAGCTATCCTCTTTGAAAAGATTTAAGGATGATGCCAAGGAAGTGCCTGAAAACTATGAATGCGGTATAGGGATCAAGGATTTTAATGACATAAAAGAAGGAGATACTATAGAAGCCTTTATTCTTGAAGAGGTACCTCGTCAAATATAATATGTGCAGCAATGGGGGGATAATATGAGCCGGCGTAGACAAGAACGTATGGCTGTTGAAATGAAGAGGATATTGTCCCGGATTTTGCAGGAAGAAATAAAAGATCCCCGCTTGGATTTCTCAACCGTATCGGTCAGCCGGGTTGAAGTATCCAATGACTTGAGTCATGCCCGGGTTTATATAAGTATAATGGGGGACGAGCAAAAACAACAGGAAACCATGGCAGCCCTGCAAAAAGCGCGCGGGTTTATTCGCAGCGGTGTTGCTGCCGAAGTACAAATCCGCCATGCTCCCGAGATAGACTTCCGCTTAGATCGATCCATTGAACATGGCATTCGCATGTCTTCCCTTTTAGATGAAATTATGGAGGAAGGAACTAAGAGTAAGGAATGAATACCTTGTCTGAGATCGCGGCGATTATCAAAAAATATCCTGCCTGGGTTTTGGTGGGACATGTGATCCCCGATGGAGACTGTATTGGTTCGTTACTGGGGCTTTTCTGGGGACTGAACTCATTAGGGAAAAGGGTGGTGCTGGGATTGGAAGATCCTGTACCCCCCATTTATAATTACCTTCCCGGCAGCGATAGGTTAAGGCCGCTTCCTTCAGATGATGATTTACCGGATGCCGTTATTTTTCTGGATTGTTCCGATGAGGAAAGAGCTGGAGAATTAGTGCAGGGTAGACTTCACCAGCGTTCCGTAACCATTAATATTGACCACCACGCCACCAATCCTTCTTATAGCGATTATAACTATATCGATGATAAAGCAGCTGCCACCGCAGAATTGGTTTATTATTTACTCAAAGAATTAGAAGTAGAAATTACCCCGGTAATAGCCCAGTGCCTGTATGCAGGTCTGGTTATGGACTCAGGCCGCTTTATGTATAGCAGTACCCGGCCGGAAACTTTGGAGGTGGCTGCCCAGCTGCTTAGGAGCGGAGTGGATTTAGAGAGAGCACGCATTGAATTGTTTGAGTCCAAACCCCGGGAAGAAGTGTTGCTTTTAAAGCTAGCCTTACAAAATCTGGCCTGGGATGAATCGGGGCATATAGCCTGGATGACCCTGGCTTATGATGATGTGGCCCGGATTGGGGCCTTAAACCTGCACCCGGAAGGGATAATTAACTACACCCGCTCAATAGCCGGGGTCGAAGTGGGACTGCTTATACGCGAAATCAGTCCTGGGGTTTGCAAAATTGGCTTTAGGTCTAAGGGCAAAGTAGATGTGGCCAGCTTGGCTGCCAGATTGGGAGGAGGAGGTCATAGGCAGGCTGCCGGAGCCAGGCTTGAAGGAAGCCTAGGCCAGGTAACCCAGAGGGTAGTGCAGATGGTCAGGGAAGTGATCAGTTGAATGCACGGTTTTTTGAATATCAGTAAACCGTCCGGGATAACATCTTTTGATGTTATCCGCCGGCTGAAAAGATGTTTCCCCAGAGGTACCCGTATAGGGCATTTGGGTACCCTGGATCCTATGGCTACTGGGGTTTTGCCCATAGCAATCGGACAAGCTACCAGGATTATTCCCTATCTAGAGAGAGGTGATAAAGAATATATAGCCAGTATGACTCTAGGGGCAGTCTCGGATACCCAGGATGCCTGGGGCAATATAACCGATTGTCAATCTGCCTTTGTAAATCGTGAGCAGGTCGAAGCCGTGCTGCCGTTATTTAAGGGGATAATTTGGCAAGAGCCGCCAATGTATTCTGCTGTTCACCATGATGGAATCAGGCTGTATGAACTGGCTCGCCAAGGCCAGACCGTGACCAGAAAAAAACGACCAGTGGAAATTAAATCTTTAGAATTACTGGGATTCGATAACCGGGATCGTTATCCAGTTGCTGAACTAAGAATAGTTTGTTCCAGGGGAACCTACATAAGAACTCTATGTCATGATATGGGGCAAAAGTTGGGGACAGGTGCTTTTTTATCGGCTTTAACCAGGACTCGTTCCGGAGAATTTACGCTAGCAGAAGCAACTAGTTTAGATGAGGCGTTAGATTGCTGGTCCAACTTGCTTTTACCCTTGGATTATCCTTTGCAGCATTGGCCTGCAGTGATATTGCGTACCCCGGAGGATGTGCGGGGGATGGAAAACGGTCAGACTATCGTTGCTGCTATGGAGCTTTCAGCCAACTTAGTAAGGGTGTATCGTCCTGATAAAACTTTATTAGCTATCGCGCAAGTGCGACGCCGTGACGATAAAGACTACTTAAAACCAGAACGGGTGTTCCATATTCAGTAATCAAAGGAGCAGGCACATATGAAATTGATTCGCAACTTAGAGCAGTATCAACCATCAGGGCCACTTTGTCTGGCACTGGGTAATTTTGACGGCGTTCATTTAGGACACCAGCAGCTGATTAAAGAATGTGTGAATTATGCCAGGAATAACCAGGGAACTGCAGCCGCTTACATATTTGACCCTCATCCTGCCCGGATTATTAAACCGGCTACAGCTCCAAAACTCCTGGTAACCCCCCAGCGCAAAGCAGAGTTGCTGGAAGTCCTAGGTTTGGATTTGCTTATTTATGCTGCTTTTACTCCTCAGGTGGCCCAGAGCTCCCCTCAAGAGTTTGTACAACATATACTGGTAGAAAAACTCCATGTCCAGCAAGTGGTAGTAGGATTTAACTACTCTTTTGGATATCGGGGAGCAGGTACTCCTGAGTTACTCAAACAATTGGGATACCAATATGGGTTTAACACGGTAATTATTGAACCAGTGAAAATTAACGGGCAGATTGTATCCAGTAGCTCTATTCGTCAAGCTTTAGAGCAGGGTGATATTGAAAGGGCTGCTGAGATGCTGGGCAGCTACCCCATTTTGTCAGGACAAGTCATAAAAGGCGAACAAAGAGGTAGAACAATAGGATTTCCCACTGCTAATTTAAGCGTGGATCAAGAACTCACTATTCCCGCGAATGGCGTATATGCTGCCCTGGCCAGTATAGGCAGCCTTACGGTCAAAGCAGTAGTGAATATTGGGCGTAAACCTACTTTCCATGAGGAGTTTCCTACTACCGTAGAAGCTCATCTTATTGACTTTGATCAGGATATCTATGGTCAGGAAATGAGGCTGACTTTTTTCAAGAAAATCAGAGATGAACGAAAGTTTAACAGTATAGAAGACTTGACAGAGCAGATCAAGAAAGATCGGGATGAAGCTGCTAGAATTGTATATATACCCGGGTAGTGCCTTGGATTTACAATTAATTTCCGCTGTGTTAAAATCTAATTTGGTGCCCGGAAGATGTCCTGTATAAAGGAAAGTATTTGTGGAAAAATACAATAATAAGGGTATCAGGGTATTGCCTAACCATAGGCTCGGGAAAGCGATTCACCGACGCTTTGCTGGGTTTATGGCGATTTAATGTAAGGAGGTGAGTTACTTGGCTCTGTCACAAGAACGCAAACAGGAAATCATCAAGGCCTTTCAGATTCATGAAAACGATACTGGCTCTCCCGAAGTACAAATAGCTATTTTGACTGAGCGCATTAACTATTTGAATGAACACCTGAAGGCCAACAAAAAAGATTTCCATTCCCGCAGAGGCTTACTTAAGATGGTTGGACAACGTCGTTCTCTTTTGGATTACCTGAAAAAGAATGACTTTGAGCGCTACCGGAGCATTGTAACTAAACTTGGACTACGCAGGTAAAGAGCGGCTATCCGCTCTTTAACTTTATTGACTTGGAAAGGGGGAATTAACTATAGTTCATAAGTATCAAACCGAGGTAGCCGGTCGCCCACTAGTGATAGAGGTCGGGCAGGTTGCCAAGCAGGCTAACGGTGCTGCTGTGGTAAGGTATGGTGACACGGTGGTTTTAGTTACCGCTACTGCCTCTAAGGAACCCCGGGAAGGAATTGATTTCTTTCCACTCACCGTAGATTATGAAGAGAAACAATATGCTGCGGGCAAAATTCCGGGAGGTTTTATTAAGCGGGAAGGAAGAGCCACTGAATTAGCGACCTTATCCGCTCGGTTAATAGACCGTCCAATTCGACCGCTGTTTCCCAAAGGATTTCGCAATGATGTCCATGTGGTAGCTACGGTTCTTTCGGTGGAAAAGGATAACCCACCAGATGTTACGGCTATGATTGGAGCCTCAGTAGCGCTCAATGTTTCCAACATACCATTTGCGGGCCCGATAGCTGGTGTGGTGGTGGGTATGGTTGATGGTCAACTGGTTATTAACCCTACCGTGGAACAAACCCGCAAGAGTGACATGCATATTACGGTAGCCGGTACCAAAGAAGCCATAATGATGGTGGAAGGCAGTGCCAACGAGATACCCGAAGAGCAAGTTCTGGACGCGATTTTCTTTGCGCACGAAGAAATTAAGCGTTTATGTGTATTCCAGGAACCAATTATTGAAGAACTCCAAGTTCCCAAATTCGAAGTAAAGACTTTTGAACTAGATTCAGCTATTGAGGAAGAAGTCAGTACTTATGCCACACCTATTCTGAACCAGGCAGTTCGCAACCCGGATAAAAAGGCTCGTGAAGCCTCTATGGACCAAGCGAAAGAATCCATTATGGAACATTTTGCAGAAATTTATCCGGATAATATCAAGGAAATCGACGCCCTGCTGGATAGTATTTTAAAAGACATTGTACGCAGTATGCTGATTGATGATGGCGAACGTGTGGATGGCAGGGAGTTGGACGAGATCCGGCCCATTACCTGTGAAGTGGGATATCTTCCCCGTCCTCATGGTTCAGCTCTGTTTACCCGTGGACAAACCCAGGTGTTGTCTGTTACTACTCTGGGAGCTGCCAGTGAGGAGCAAATCCTGGATGGACTAGGTATAGAGGAATCCAAACGTTACATTCATCATTACAATTTCCCGCCTTACAGTGTGGGAGAAGTACGCCCCATGCGGGGACCGGGCCGCAGGGAAATCGGTCACGGAGCTTTGGCGGAACGGGCTTTGCTGGCGGTATTGCCTGGTGAAGATGAATTCCCTTATACCATCAGGGTAGTATCAGAAGTACTGGAATCAAACGGGTCCAGCTCTATGGCCAGCGTATGCGGCAGTTCACTGTCCTTGATGCATGCAGGCGTACCTATTAAACGCCCGGTAGCAGGTGTAGCTATGGGTCTGGTCAAACGGGATGACAAATTTGCCATTATAACTGATATTCAGGGTATCGAGGACGCTCTGGGTGATATGGATTTCAAACTGGCTGGTACGGAGATTGGTGTAACAGCCATTCAGATGGATATCAAAATTGCCGGTGTAAACCGGGAAATTGTTGCTACTGCCCTGGAAAAGGCCAGAAAGGGCCGGATGTTCATAATGAGCAAAATGAATGAAGTTATTGATATGCCCAATAGCGAGCTTTCGCCTTATGCTCCCCGCTTAACCCGAATGACTGTTCCGGTTGAGAAGATTCGGGAGATAATTGGGCCAGGCGGCAAAACTATTCACAAAATAGTTGATGAAACAGGATGTAAAATTGATATCGAAGACGATGGCACCTTATTTATAATGGCTACTGATGAAGAAGCTGCCCGCAAAGCTAAATTCTACATTGAATCCATTATTGCTGAAGTTGAAGTGGGTAAGACTTATACCGGAACCGTGAAACGCATCATGGATTTTGGAGCCTTTGTGGAGATCATCCCCGGCGTGCTGGGAACCCAAGGAAAAGAAGGTTTGGTCCACATATCCCAGTTAGCTGAGGAAAGAGTTAACAAGGTCACTGATGTAGTAAACATCGGGGATAAAATTGACGTTAAAGTTACTGAAATTGATAAACAAGGACGGGTCAACTTATCCCGCAAAGCCTTGCTTAAACAAAGGAAACATAATTAATTTAGGCGATTAACCTGTACCGCAAATGATCAAGTAAACCGAGTTGTCTCGGTTTATTTGCGTTTTCTGAGCACTTTTCCTGTAAAAGCCGAATAGGCAAGCTTATTTTGGAATAGTATTTAGAGAATATTTGACAGCAGGGGTGGGCAATATTTTTTAAGAACCGGTTCTATATCATCCGCCTAAACAGCCGTATCTTTTTAATGATTGCCTTCTTCATCAGTATTTCTGTAGTTACTGCTTGGCTGGACAACTTTATCAGGGATATGTATGGAGTGAAACCAGGTGTTAGCCTGGAAGGTCACGATATGAGCGGAATGTTGAGAGAAGAAGTCAAAGCTTTGGTAATAGAAATGGCCATGCAGGAATGGCGTCTTCCCAAAGAACCGGAATTAGATAAGAGAACTGGCCGAATTATACCTGAAGAGCCAGGAGTGACGGTTGATGTACTGACTACGGTTAACAATGTCATGCAAGCCCAAACCAATAAAACTGTTTCCCTGGTTCGCAACAGCATACCGAGCAGGTATCGCAGTCAAGACCTGGAAGGGTTAAAAAGCATTGGCTCCTATTCCACTCATATCTATGGCTCTAAGCAGCGCTCCACCAATATTCTCCTGGCTGCGGAGGCAATTGACAATACGGTAATCTGGCCCAATCAGGTTTTTTCATTTAATGAAGTAGTCGGTCCAAGAACTCCGGAACGCGGGTATGAACCAGCACCGGTTATTTTGATGGGTGCTAACAACTATGATTATGGGGGAGGAGTGTGCCAGGTATCCAGTACCGTTTATAATGCTGCTTTAGCCGCTAAACTGCAGATCCTGGAAAGGCATCCACACAGCAAACCAGTTCATTATGTGCCCAAAGACAAAGATGCTTCGGTAGCATATGGAGGCAATGATCTTCGTATCCGCAATCAGACCAATAGTCCAATAATTATTAAGTCCCAGGTAAGTGAAGGCAGAGTATGGGTTTCTATATTAGGGGAGGAAAAAAGAGAATGAAAGTATACTATTTTTCCCGGCGAAATTTGTTAAGCATGGCTATGCTGGTGATACTGCTGGCAGGTTTTGTGGGGTTCTCTTTGCTGTACTTTAATGAAACGGGTATTGCCACCCGGCTGAATGAACCCATCTATCAAGGAAATACCGGCCAGAAAAATGTGGCTATCACTGTGAATGTAGACTGGGGTGAAGAATATATACCTCAGATGCTGTCTGAGTTTAAGAAACATAAAACCGTTGTAACTTTTTATGTTACTGGTACCTGGGCGGAAAAGAACCGGGAATTGTTAAAGCAGATGTCCCAAGAAGGACATAGCATCCAGAATCACGGTTATAAACATGTACATTTCAACACTTTAACCCCCGACCAGATGGCTGAACAGATTAAGAAGACCGAGAAGGTAATCGCTGAGGTTACTGGTCGTAAAAGCACTTTCTTTACACCACCCTACGGTGAACAAAACAAGCAACTGATGACCGTGGTCACGGAATTAGGATATGACTTAACCATGTGGAGTGTTGATACTATAGACTGGCAAAGACCGGATGCAGACACTATTGTAAAGAGAGTCATGAATAAAGTGCATAACGATGCCATTATTCTTATGCATCCTACAGAGCCCACAGCTGAAGCTCTGCCCGATCTGCTTGATCAGTTGCAGCAGGATGGCTATAATATGGTTCCTATGGAAAAGATAATTGTAAAGGATGGAAAAACTCAAGGTGATATTAAAACTAATTAGAATAATCTTTCTTGCCTTGATTTTTCAGTTTACCCTGGGATGGAGCGGACCAGTTCAGGCAGCACCCCCATACCTATCCAGTAATTATTACTGCCTGATGGATGCGGAAAAAGGCCAGCTGATTTTAAGCCGCAATGCAGATAAACCCCGGCCGGTAGCCAGTACCACTAAGGTATTAACCGCCATTGTGGTTTTGGATTATGCTGATACAAACGAGGTGGCCATTGTAAGTGACAATGCCGCACGGACGCCCGAATACGCCATCGGACTAAAAGCAGGCCAACAGTTGACGATCGAAGAACTGCTTAAAGCTGCTCTGGTCAAGTCTGCCAATGATGCCGCGGTGGTACTGGCTGAACATGTATCCGGGGACGAACGCTTTTTTGCTCATCTTATGAATAAAAAAGCCTTCCTGCTGGGAGCCAGTCAAACCCATTTTGAAAATTCGTCCGGGTTACCCTCCCGGGAACACGTTAGTACTGCTTATGATTTAGCTATATTGGGGAGATATGCTTTAACCATTCCGAAGATAGCTGAATTGGTAAATGCGCGTCAGGTAGAATTCAAACATCCTGGTTACCAGCAGCCCTTGGTATTAAAGAACACCAACACCTTGCTGGATGTGTATCCGGGAGCTAATGGAATAAAAACCGGTACTACCAATGCAGCAGGTAAATGTTTGCTAGCCTCAGCTAAGCGCAACGGCCGCCAATTGATAGCGGTAACCTTGAATTCGGGGAGTCGCCCGGGTGACTGCGTCCGGTTATTAGAGTATGGTTTCAACCAGACCAAATCTGTTGTCATACTGTTCCAGGGGGAAACATTCAAGGAGATCCCGTCAGATAAAGGGATACTGATCCCCATAGTGCCAGAACACCAAGTTGAACTATGGTTGGGTGAAGGATCCCCTAACATAGAAAAAAGAGTGGATATTAATTACCAAATTAAGCTTCCGGTTAGAAAAGGAGTGCGGGTGGGTAGCATTAGTATCCTAGCCGACGGCAAACCGGTGGATAACGTGCCGTTGATGGTAGGTGAAGATATATACGGCGAAGAGACTGCAATTGAGAACTGGCTGAAGAATTTTTTAGCTCGCTTAAAGGAATCTTCCTCATAAAAACGAAATATGTTACAAGCCGTCGAGATGGAGGTTACTAATGATTAAGAATTGGACACTGGACAATAAGGCCAAACTGGTAGTAGAAGAAATTCCTTATCTGAAGTCGGCCGCAGTTGGAATTTTTATTAAGGTTGGATCCCGCCATGAACCCCCGCAATTATCAGGGGGAAGTCATTTTATTGAACATATGCTGTTTAAAGGAACTGCCCGGCGCAGCGCCCGGGAGATTGCCGAAAGTTTTGAAGAAATCGGGGGGCAGTTGAACGCTTATACATCCAAAGAGCATACCTGTGTTTATGCCCGTACCCTGGATGAGCATTTGCCGGCTGGTATGGATATATTATTTGACATGATTTTTAATTCGGCTTTTAATGAACGGGATTTCGAAACGGAAAAAGGGGTGGTAATTGAGGAGATCAATATGTATGAAGACACCCCTGACGACCTGATCCATGATGTGTTTGCCCAAAAGATGTGGCAGGGGCATGCCATGGGTTTGCCAATTCTAGGTACCATGGAGACTGTTTCTAATTTTAATAGGAATCAGATTTTTGAACATTACCAGCAGAATTATGTTCCTGCCAATATGGTAGTTGCCGTAGCCGGAAACGTGGACAGCCAGCAGATCAAAGATCAGGTAGAATATCACTTACAAGGTAAAACCTTAAATGAAGTGCATTTACCGCATACTACCCCTCAGCCATCCTCACCTTTTACAAACATGGTGGTCAAGGACACTGAGCAAGTGCAAATCTGCTTGGGAGTACCAGGAATATCTTATTTTGACGAACGGCGCTTCGCTCAAAATATAATGAATTCGATACTTGGGGGAGGGCTTAGTTCCCGGCTGTTCCAGGCATTGCGGGAAGAGAGAGGCTTGGCTTATTCGGTTTATTCTTCTCCTTCCAATTATTCGGATACCGGTGCTTTTTCCATATATGTTGGAACCGGTCCCAACAAGCTGAATAGCTTTTTTGAAACCCTTCATAGTGAATTGGACAAGTTTACCCGGGAAGGGGTAACTGCGGAAGAGGTACAGCGTACCCAGCGATTGATAAAGGCCAGTATGTATATGGGTTTGGAAAGCGTAATGAACCGCATGAACCGTCTAGGAAAGTCTTTAATGATGTATGACCGGGTGGTTACGGTGGAAGAAGTTATGGACCGGATCCTGGCAGTTAATCCCGAGGATATTCATAAATTTGCCAATGAATTATTGAATCCTGAACAGATTTCTTTAGCAGCTATTGGAACGGAAGAGGCCTTAGCAGCTGTAGAAAATGAATTTAGACGTTGGTGGAGTTAGGTTTATGAAAGTTGAATTGAAAAGATTGCATTCTTTTGATTTGCCTTTGCCCAAGTATATGACCCCTGGTTCTTCAGGAGTTGATTTGTATGCAGCCCATCAAGAAGATATCTGCCTTAAACCTGGGGAAAGGCAATTGATACCTACCGGTTTGGCTATAGCCCTGCCTCCGGGATGGGAGGCTCAGATACGTCCTCGCAGCGGACTGGCCTTGAATTATGGGATAACTTTATTAAACACTCCAGGTACCATTGATGCCGATTATCGAGGTGAAATTCAAGTATTGGTTATAAACCTGGGGGACAAAGAGTATATTTTGAAAAGAGGTGAACGTATAGCCCAGATGGTCTTTGCCCCTGTTCAGAAGGTGGAATTGGTGGAGGTAGAATCTCTGAACGATACCCAGCGCGGAGGAGGGGGGTTCGGCCATACCGGGGTTTAGGGGGGAATACAGTGCGTCTAAATGAACTGGTAGGAAAAGAAATGGTTAACATCTATGATGGTATGCGCATGGGAACGGTAGGGGAATCAGATATGCTGGTAAATCAAGAGACCGGTGAAATAGTGTCCATTATTCTTCCTAACCGGGGCAATGCCTTTACCTTTTGGGCTGATCGACAGAAGTTGGTGATACCCTGGGAAGCAGTGAAAAAAATCGGCCGGGAGGTAATCGTAGTTGATCTGGATAACACTCATATGCGTATGAAAAACCATACTATATAAATAATCTCAAAGCCTGCGGGCTTTTTCTTTTTTTACAGGTATGAAAGACGCGGCTCGGTGGAAATGCTAAGGCATAAAGGGGGTGAGCACCACGACCCTTATGGATACTAATGGTTCGGGACGATGGCCTCCCTGGAGCCGTGTTCAAGCATTAAATGAGATGACCGGGGAAGCGGGAATTGATTTTGACCAGTTTATAGAAGCCATAAAAAACCAGGCCAGTATAGCAGAAATGTCGGAGCAGTTTCAGGTTAGTCAAGAGACTATCGAATCCCTGCAGGAGCATTTCTTACGCTATGGTATAGGATCTGTGCAAGGAGGCGACTAAGCCTCTCTTTTTTTTCATGAGACCGGCAATAAACCTTGAAAAATAGCTGCTGATAAGTTAATATTACTTAAATTTTACAAAGGAGGCCCTTAGAAGATGGACAAAATTGCCAAGGAAGGTCTGACCTTTGATGATGTACTACTTATTCCAGGACCATCAGAAATCCTGCCTCGCGATATCGATGTTTCTACTCGCTTAACCCGTAACATTCGCTTGGAGATTCCAATTATGAGTGCGGGTATGGATACGGTTACCGAGACCCGTATGGCAATTGCAATAGCTCGTGAAGGTGGCATAGGGGTAATTCATAAGAACATGTCAATTGAAGAACAGGCTAAAATGGTGGACCGGGTTAAAAGATCTGAACATGGAGTTATAACTGATCCTTTCTACCTGTCGCCAGACAACACTATACAGGATGCACTTGATATCATGGAGCATTACCGGATATCTGGTGTTCCCATAACCGAGGGAATGAAACTGGTAGGCATTATTACCAACCGGGATATACGTTTTGAAACCGATTTCAGCCAACCCATCGCCAATGTAATGACCAGCGAAAATCTAGTAACTGCACCGGTAGGAACTACTATGGAACAGGCCAAGGAAATACTGCGCCGTCACAAAATAGAGAAACTTCCCCTGGTAGATGATAAGTATAATCTGATGGGCTTAATTACCATCAAGGATATTGAGAAGAGTTATAAATATCCTAATGCTGCCAAGGACAAAAAAGGCCGGTTGTTGGCAGCAGCAGCTGTAGGTACTGCCAAGGATACTATGGAACGCGTGGAGGCATTAAAGAAGGCAGGCGTAGATGTAATAGTGGTTGATACCGCTCATGGTCATTCCCAAAATGTTCTGGAGATCGTCAGTCAGATAAAAAGGCGCTTTCCCGAAATGGATGTTATTGGTGGCAATGTGGCTACAGCTGAAGCCACTGAGGATTTGATAAAAGCAGGCGCTGATGCGGTTAAAGTAGGTATTGGGCCAGGGTCTATATGCACTACCCGGGTTGTGGCTGGTATCGGTGTACCACAGATTACCGCTGTTATGGATTGTGCCCAAGTGGCTTCTAAATATGGAGTACCGATCATTGCTGACGGTGGAATTAAATATTCCGGAGATATTGCCAAAGCGATTGCGGCTGGTGCCGATGTGGTAATGCTGGGCAACCTTCTGGCAGGTACCGAAGAAAGTCCGGGAGAAACCATTATTCTGCAGGGGCGCAGTTATAAGGTCTATCGCGGGATGGGCTCGCTGGGTGCTATGGTGGAAGGCAGCAGTGACCGTTATTTTCAGGAAGATGCACCTAAGTTGGTACCGGAAGGTATTGAAGGACGGGTTCCTTATAAGGGATACGTATCAGAAACCATCTTTCAATTAGTGGGTGGTCTCCGTTCAGGTATGGGCTACTGCGGAGTAAGAAATATTGAGGAAATGAAAACAAAAACCAAATTCATCCGCATTACTAATGCTGGATTGATCGAGAGCCATCCCCATGATGTTTCTATCACCAAAGAGGCTCCCAACTACCGGGTAATTTAAAATGATAGATTTTGTGGTTCGTGTGCTAGTAGCTGGTGTGGTCGGCTTGATTATCGGCCTGTTCACTACCAATGCCCGCAGTGCTCGCATATTTGGCATGATTACTGCTGCAGCCTCTCTGATTACCATAACTTCCACTGAGTTTTTCAAAGAAGTTGCCGGTCCCTGGTTCAGCGATCCAGGACGGTTATCGGCACAGGTAGTGTCAGCCTTGGGCTTTATTGGCACTGGTTTGATATGGATTAGCTCTGACAAACAGGTACGGGGTTTGTCAGAAGCCGCCAGTATATGGCTGAGCGCTATCGTAGGTATGCTGATAGGTGCGGGATTAACGCACATATCTACTTCTGCTGTATTGGCAGTTCTTTTGATTTATTGGAGCACGGAAACTATAATAAAATGGAAAAACATGGACAAAAATGGTTGAGTTAAACGGGTATTATAATTTATAATTAAAATAAAAACCAAAGTCATTGTATCTTGGACCGCTGAGTCTGATTATCACAGAGCGGGGGAACCGTTATTTGGGGTTAATCAGGTTATAACCTGAGGGGCTACCCTGCAGTCCTAACCCGTCAGCTAACCTCGTAAGCGTCGTTTGGGAGGGTACTATGATGTCATATTGTCATCAGTTATGTGGCCCTCCGCATATATAAATGAAAGGAGGGTTTTTGTATGACTTATGAAGAACTTGTCAATCGCAGCTTATCACTTCAACGTGCCGATGAATTGCGGGAAAGTATCAGAGAATATCTTAACAGGGAACCCTATATTGAAACCGGTTTTAGAGTTCAAGACAGAACCCTCAAAAACCAGCAACGTATTTTAGAACATTATAATGCTTCGCAGGATAACTGGGATGATTGGGCCTGGCAAATGAAGCATCGAATTACCACTGTTGAGGAACTGCAATGTTTCCTGAATCTTTCTGCCCGGGAAGTAGAGGAACTCAAGCTTATTACTAAGCGATTCCGCTGGGGGATTTCTCCTTATTATCTTAGTTTAATTGATTTTGATAATTACCAGGATTCCCCGGTTTATAAACAAGCGGTTCCTAGTATTATGGAACTTTGGGATCATCATGGATCAGCAGATCCCATGGGAGAAACCGTAACCAATCCTGCCAGTCGCATTACCAGACGATATCCGGATCGTTTGATAATCAATGTTACCAATCAGTGTGCTATGTATTGCCGCCACTGCCAAAGACGCCGCAATTTTGGGGAAGAAGATAAACATTGTACTCACCAGCAGATGGAGGAAGCGTTAAGGTATGTGCGGGAGAATCCCGAGATAAGGGATGTCCTTATCACCGGTGGCGATGCGCTGCTTCTAAGCAATAAAACCCTGGATTGGTTGTTAGGTGAATTAGATAGGATACCTCATGTGGAAATCAAGCGCCTGGGTACTAGGACACCAGTTACCCTGCCCCAGCGCATAACACCCGAATTATGCGCAATTTTTGAAAAGCATCCTCCCATTTATATTAATACCCAGTTTAATTCACCGCTGGAAGTAACACCGGAAGCCAAACAAGCATGCGATCGGCTGGTCAAAGCAGGAGTGGTGCTTGGCAATCAAGCAGTTCTGTTAAAAGGAATCAATGATGATGTCCATGTAATGAAAAAGCTAAATCAGGAACTGCTGAAAATACGGGTAAGACCTTATTATATATTTCATGCCAAGCAGGTAAAAGGAACCTCCCATTTCATTACTCCTATTGAGACGGGAATAGCTATCATGGAGAATCTAAGGGGATACACTTCCGGTCTGGCAGTGCCCACTTATATAATCAATGCTCCGGAAGGGCGAGGCAAAACCCCGATTCTGCCGCAGTATTTGTTGTCTCTTAATGAAGATGAGGCAACTATCCGTACCTGGGAAAAACGGGTATATAAATACAAGAACTACAGGTAATTCAATCAAATATATTCAATATCGTGGTCTGTTCTTCAGGTGATAATTGCTATAGGCTGACGGACCCCTCTCAAACAGGCATCCAGCTCTGTTTGGGAGGTTTTTTTTATTTTCTATTGACTTCCTGGCAACCGGGAAATAGAATAAAATCATACATGAACAATTATTCATATATTCAAATGTGTGTAAGGGAGTAGGGCAGTATGACCAGAATTAAACAGGATATTGAAAAATGTTCTTGTGAGGTAATTCATGAAGACATCGTAAATCAGGTTAAGAGCAAGATGCCTCCGGAAGAAACTCTTTACGACCTGGCCGAATTGTTCAAGGTTTTTGGCGATTCAACCCGCATCAAAATTCTGTGGGCATTGGATAAACAGGAAATGTGTGTTTGTGATATTGCTTATTTATTAAACATGACCCAATCTGCTATTTCTCATCAACTGAGAGTATTAAAACAGGCTAAACTGGTTAAAAACCGCCGGGAAGGTAAAATAGTATTTTATTCCTTGGATGACGAGCATATCGAGCAAATTTTTGAATTAGGATTAAGTCATATATTGGAGGATAATTATGCAAAATAGCCAGTTGGTAGTGAACGAAGAGGTAGCCCAATTGCCAAAAAGAAATACGCAAATCCTCATCCTGGAAGGATTGGGCTGTGCTAATTGTGCAGCCAAAATAGAAATGGAAGTAAGGACCTTACCAGGAGTTCATGAGGCTTCTGTTGATATCATCTCCCGGAAACTAGCTGTGGAAACGGAGGAAAGCACCAATATTTACCGACTTTTTGCCGGTATAGAAGGGGTTGTAAAGCGAATAGAGCCAGATGTTAAAGTGATCCCGGCTGATCACCAGGCTGTTGATCAGTTATACAACAGCGAGGAGGATTCCCTCACCGATAACAAGCAAATAATCAAGTTGGTTGCGGGAGGGGCATTATTTGCAGCGGGAATTATATTGGATTTGAGCTCATGGCTGGAATTGACGGTATTTTTGCTGAGCTATGTCATAATTGGCGGGGCAGTTTTGTTACGGGCTATCCAAGGTATTGCCCTGGGGCAAGTATTTAGTGAGTACTTTCTTATGAGTATAGCCACTATCGGCGCCTTTTTAATTGGTGAGTATCCTGAAGGTGTAGCTGTTATGTTGTTCTACCTGGTGGGGGAAATTCTCCAGGACCGGGCCGTAAACCAATCGCGCAGGTCTATCAGTTCCCTGATGGACATTAGACCCGATTATGCCAACTTGAAAACAGCTGACACAGTGCGCAGGGTTTCTCCTGAAGATGTAAATATTGGCGATATTATTCTGGTAAAACCCGGAGAAAAAGTTCCTTTGGATGGCCAGGTTATTGAGGGGACCTCCATGGTAGACACCTCAGCTCTGACCGGGGAATCAATTCCCCGTCAGTTGGAACCAGGTCAGGAGGTTTTGAGCGGATTTATCAATATCAATGGTCTCTTAACCGTTAAAGTAACCAAGAACTACCATGAATCTACGGTGGCTAAGATTTTGGATCTGGTGCAGAATGCCAGCAGTAAAAAAGCTCCTACAGAAAACTTTATTACTAAATTTGCCAATTATTATACCCCGGTAGTGGTATTTGCCGCACTGGCTATAGCAGTAGTACCTCCCTTGATAGTTGAAGGCGCAGTCTGGGCTGATTGGATTTACAGAGCCCTGGTGTTTTTAGTTATCTCTTGTCCCTGTGCTCTGGTAATATCCATTCCCCTGGGCTTCTTCGGCGGAATTGGAGGAGCTTCTAAAAGAGGTATTTTGGTAAAGGGCGGTAATTATCTGGAAGCCCTAAATTATGTGGAAACGGTAGTATTTGACAAAACCGGCACCTTAACCAAGGGTATATTTGAGGTGACCGCTGTCAATCCCTGTCAAGGTTTCACCAAAGAAGAGTTGCTTGAATATGCCGCTTATGCTGAAGTTTACTCAAATCATCCCATTGCAGATTCTATAAGAAAGGCCTATGGTAAGGTTTTAGATGAAACCTTGATTGAAGACTACAAAGAAATGGCAGGACAGGGCATAAGAGTTCGTATCAATAGTAAAGAAGTTCTGGTAGGCAATAGCCGGATATTGACCGGTTATCCTGCAGAGAACCAGGCTAACGATACCACAGGTACCATAATACATGTAGTTGTTGATAAGTTGTATGCTGGTCAGATCATAATTGCTGATGAAGTAAAAGAAGATGCGGCCCAGGCCATCCGAGACCTTAAAAGATTAGGAATAAAGCAAACGGTAATGCTGACCGGCGACGTGGCTGGGGTAGGCAAAAGAATAGGAACCCAATTAGGTATAGATCAAATCCATGCAGATTTGTTACCGGCTGATAAAGTTGACCAGCTGGAAATGCTGTATAAGAGCAAATCCCCTAAAGGGAAATTGGTCTTCGTTGGAGATGGTATTAATGATGCTCCCGTACTGGCCAGAGCTGATATAGGTATAGCTATGGGAGGATTGGGATCTGATGCGGCTATAGAAGCTGCCGACATTGTGATAATGAATGATGCGCCTTCCCAAATAGCAACGGCTATAAAAATTGCCCGGAAAACCAAACGTATAATATATCAGAACATAGTTTTAGCTTTAGGAATTAAATCGATCATTCTTATTCTAGGTGTACTTGGCATAGCAACTATGTGGGGAGCAGTATTTGCTGACACTGGAGTAGCATTGCTTGCGGTACTCAATGCGGTAAGGATTATAAATACAAAAAGTATATGAGTATTACAAAAAAACCGATTACCTGTAAACAGAGGACTCTTACTGGGGAAATAGCCCT
>JAKPGY010000013.1 GCA_029550685.1 Bacillota bacterium | reverse complement strand
TCATTAATCAAAGGTTCTGACGGTATTCCCGGCGAACCCGGAGCAGATGGTCGGACCTCTTACCTGCATATTAAGTATAGCGACGATGGGGAGACATTTACTCCTACATGGGACTGGGGAACAGAAATTGAAAACGTAAGTTCTGGTTACATTCAATCTTTACACGGAACATCATGGGCCGCCCAAGGATTTAAACCTACGGAGAATTTAGTTGGTGCCACCACAATAAAGGCATCGCTAAGGTCTTATGGCTATGATGGGGTTCCACCAGATACTTATTGGCATGTATATACTGATAATAATGGGGTTCCCGGTGTATCTATTAGCCAAGATGGATTTGGGACAGTTTTAGGGGTAGATTGGGCAAAAAGTTTTTCATGGTCAACCGCCGAAATTAAATTAAGTGAGCCTTTGCAAGAAGGCCAGCAGTATTGGTTAGTAGTTATGTCTGAAAACGGAGATAGTTCTAATCGGGTGAAAGCTCTGTATTCCGGTAGTGATGTTTATACCGATGGTTATAGGTGCACGTCCAGCAATAAGGGGGCAAGTTGGACCAAGTCTTTAGATAGAGACCTTACTTTCAAAATCGAGGGATATAATATAGTATCGTATGATGGTGAAACCCCCGGCGCTTACATTGGCACTTATATAGACTTTAATCCTGTAGATTCCACAGACTTTAATGCCTACACTTGGAACAAAGTAAAAGGTGAGGATGGGCAGGACGTAAGGAAGTTTACTTCTCAGCCTACGCCTCCCTATGACGTTGGCGACCTCTGGATAGGCGGGAGTGATGGCAAGAACACGCAGATTTGTGTTAATGCAAGAGCTTCTGGCTCGTTTGTTGCGAGTGATTTCAGCCCAATCACAGAACCGTCTGTAGGCATGGGTGTAGACGCTGACTGTGTAGGATTGTGGCACTTTGACGGTAGCTTGAATAGTCACAAGGGCGTGGCGGCAGACTCTGATGCGTTATTCGGTGGCGGGTGCTTCGGACAGGCTCTTAATGTCGCAACAGGCAAGCGGTTAAAAGCACCAACCACAGGAATGTTAGCCAATAAAGGAACTATCAACTTTCGAGCTAAAAACCTATCTGCATCGGCTAATGGTAGCGTGTTGGTTGACCTGCCGAAGTCTGATAATACGCAGGGGATTGTTGCGGGTATTGCATCTGATGGCAAGCTTTATATTAAGGGGACTACCACTACTACCGCCTACGGCCCCAACAAGTCTACCCTGACCGCTTGGGATAGCATTTCCCTAGCTTGGAAGCCCGAGCGATTGTCTCTAGTAGTGAACGACGAAGAAGCCTGCTATATAGAGAATCCCGGCTTACCTGCAAGCCTAGGTAGCCATGTCTTCATCGGCACTGATCGGAACGGTGCAAATGCAATCAATACCCTAGTGGATGAGTTGCGGATTGACAAGGTTTATCGTGAACCCAATATTCGCACGGGTTGGCATAAGACGGGAGTGCCGTTTTATACTTCCGAGGACATGAAGCAGTGGCCGGGGTATATGAGAGCAGAGACGGATGGACTGAAGGTTTATGATTCGTCTAATGCTTTGAGGGTGCTGGTAGGTTCGTGGCTGAAAGATGCTGTCAGGAAGTACGGGATTAAGATTGTTGATGGGGAAATTTACTCGTCACTCATAAGATCAGGGGCAGAGGATGCAGATACCTACATCCAGTTTAAGCCACCTAATATCCTGGAAGTGTACTATGGTGGATACCTACAGATGATTATTGAGGCTGTGAGTGGTGGTAGGATCACTTTTTATAGAAACGGTAGCATGATAGGCAGGTTATCAGGGGCGTTTTCAGGGCAAGATTTAGGGTTAATTGGCATTGATACTGGTAACATCTTAATAGGCAATAATTTGTATGTAATTGGGAATATATCAAAAGGTGGAACTTACTCTGCTTTGGAGCCTACTTTGAACTATGGCAACCGCCTGCTATATGCTGTTGAGGCTCCAGAACTTAAGTATTATGACAGCGGAGTTATTTATCTCCAAAACGGCGAGGCTACTGTTCATTTAGACCCGATATTCTTAGAATGTATTGAGCCTGATACAGAATTAACTCCGTGGCAGATTTGGGTTGAATGTTATGGTGAAAATGGTGTCTATGTAAGCGAGGTCGGAGCAGACTATTTTAAGGTCAAGGAACGGAACGGCGGAACGAGTAACAACAAGGTTATTTGGCGATTTGAGGCTATCCGCAAAAACTACGCGGGAATACGACTGATGGAGGTGACGAATTAATGGCAAGTATGACACGAGAAGAAATACTTAAACGGATTGAAATCGAAGATGCTAGGATAGCAAGTGCTGACCGCAATATCGAGGGATTGATTATCCAAAAAAACAAGAGCCTGGACGAACAAGCCAGACTCTTTGCTTTGCTGGAGGCTTTGCCAGATGAAGAAACAGAAGAAGAAGCCGGGGCTTAATCCCCCGGCTGTTCTATCGGTAGTTTTATGATCGCCTGTTTATTAGCATCATCCCATTCGACTTCTGCGCCTAATACCTCAGCTACCCAACGGGCGGCTATTTTTATGGGGAGGAGATGGGAATGGAAGCTGAAATCATCAAAATGGCTGCCAGCCAAGGGATATTCGCAGTGCTTTTTGTGGCACTGCTTTTTTATGTGCTCAAGCACAACGAAAAGCGGGAAGAACGGCTCCTAAACTGCCTGGAAAGGTTAACAACCCAGTATGAGGGGCTAAGCCACGATGTAGGTGAGATAAAGGGTGACCTAGAGGCATTAAAAGAGAAGGTGGGAGCGTGAAACAGTATATAGTTCTCCATCATAGCGCTACACCAGATGGCGTTGTATATAAAGACTTCGACGCAATAAAACGCGAGCACTTGGCGCGGGGGTACCGTGACATAGGGTATCACTGGGTGGTAGAGATGGTTGATGGCAAACTAGTTGCTTCACCAGGCCGTCCGGAATGGGATGATGGAGCCCATTGCATACCGCGGAACAAAGACAGTATTGGTATTTGCATTGTGGGCAATTTCCAAGAAACTGTTCCAACCGATGAACTTTATATGTTTGTGGCAGACTTGTGCAGACAGATTATGTCCCGTCACCCTATACAGGAGATTGGCGGGCATAGAGACTATGACGCTACTGCTTGCCCAGGCAAGAATTTTGATGTCGAGAAGGTAAAACGGTTAGTGAAAGGAGAGTTATATATGAGCAGTATCTTTAAGGATGTGGATCCGAATGGTTGGGCATATCCGGATATAGTCCGGTGTGTAGACGTCGGTATCATGAGCGGTTATCCGGATGGGACCTTTAAGCCGAAACAGCAGATAACCAGGGAGGAAATGGCCTCCATCGCCTCCAGAATTACTTTCCAGGCGTGCCTGATAGGACGAGACCTCATTAAGAAAACTCTGGCCGCTGTTGTCACCGTTTATAGGAATGATGGCGGGTTAGGTACAGGCTTTTTTATTAGTCCGCAACACATAATTACCAATCAGCATGTGGTCAATGGGGCTAAGTCCTTGATGATTGTTTCTGACGACGACAAGCTGCATGGTAAAAATTTAACAATCGTGGCCACAGACTCTAAATACGACTTGGCCTTACTAAAATGCCCGGTAGCCAATGATAACTACCTCAAGGTCTACCAGGGTGAAATTTATCATGGCCAGCACGTAGCTGTAATAGGATCACCGCAGGGCTATCCATACAACGTCTCCCAGGGCGTGATCACCAATCCGAAGAGGGCCGATAACCCCATTGATGATCCAAACTTATTCAGCACTGATGCTGCTATAAGTCCGGGCAACTCTGGAGGACCGGTCATAAACGGCAGGGGTGAGGTAGTAGGCGTGGTACGCTCCAAGTTTGTTGACGTAGCCGTGGAAGGGATGGGCTTTGCTGTGAGAGCTGAATTCCTACGGGAGTTCTGTAAGAAGAACGGGATAAATGTTTAAGACGGTCATCATAACGAAATAGGGAGGGAGGACTGGCTATGGATGATAGAATCGTGACCCTAGCCTATGATATACTTTCTATCCTGCTCCCCATCCTGGCGGTCATGCTGGCTGAATGGCTGCGGAGGAAGATCGGCGTGGAACGGCTGACCAGG
>JAKPGY010000162.1 GCA_029550685.1 Bacillota bacterium | reverse complement strand
AATCGGAGCATCAAGATAAGAAGCCTTATCATTTGTCCAAATTAGATTCGAAAGTGCAGTATCTGCTGGTGCCCTGCTTGAAATTTGTGTATTAAGATATGCACCAAAAGTACCGGCAGTCGTATGGCCGCTTTGCGACTCATCCCAGATGGCATCAATACCAGCAGCCGACAGCTCGAAACCAGTCTTGTTCATTAATGTGTCCACAGTGCCGCCGGTGATAGTGCGCGATGTCACGCTCCAAACATCAGCCGCGGTGTGACTTGAACGACTAGAGACGGTAGTATCGAGATTACTCAACCCCAAGTTCGTCGCAGCATACGGGTCGAACGCAACAACCTGATACTCAATATCCATAGGATCGGCACCGGTTGCCGTTGCGTGAATCAGCAAGGGGCCGAGTGTGTCCACATCTGCTGTGGCTGGCGTGAATTTGTACCAGCCATTGCCGATCTCACTAACAGTACCTGATGGCGATGCGAATGCACCACCGTTTTTCCTGATGGTGATTGTCGGGGTAAGGCCTGTTTTACCCGTGATGTGATCGTTTGAATCCACCATCAGGAAAACGATGGCCTTTGATGTATCGCCTTGCTTTATTAGTCGCATAGTTACACCTGTATCTGTCTTATACCCACCCGTGGTCCGAATTGTCTGCGTGAAAGTACTGCATGCGAAGGCTCGATAGCAATAGCTGACCAAATACGACGCCGTGGAGGTAAAATCAATGGTACACCGTCAACACGCAGGTCAACATTAGAAGGATCAGCAAGTCGGTAACCTATGGAATCGGGCAATATGGTATTCCATATTAAAACGTCTGTTAGCCAACCTTGGAAAGCGTTCGAACTCAAGAAAAACTGGTACGGTGCCCCTATCATTGTGCTTATGGTTTTCGGTGCCGCTACAGTAGGTATATTGTAATTTCTAGCAGCCATCATGCTAATTTGCCCACCATTTCCTGTAACCCGAGCAAAGATAAAATATATATCATTACTAGAAATCGGAAATTCAGTGAACTCATAAGTTCCTACACCACCAAGAGTATATGTTAAATTCCCGGTCTGACGGCGTAGGATACGCCAACCGTCATTGGCGTTTGTAGTATAATGGTTGATAAATGTCGTTTGCTCGGTTGCAGCATTCCAGCTGAAAAAGCACATAATTGTAAGAGGCCCCGGCTTAGGAATATGATTAGCGGGTGAAAATGTCGCATAAGATTTCCCAGGAAATATGAGAGCGAATCTATTTATCTTTTCAATCCATTGCCATATATTGGCCGTATTAATTGAACCAATTGTCCGATAACCGGAAGCCTCATGGACTCGTGCTGAATTATTAAATCCGTTAGGTCCTAACACCGCAAGACATAAATTCGACCAAAGCGGCGAAGAATAATTTATTTGAAATTCCGCAGGCCTTTCCCGCATCTTAGGATACAGCGGCGGCATCGCTTAATCCTCCAACCGGTAGCAGTAAGCATAGGCCTTCAATGTCGCTGTCACTGCCTGGCCCGTATCCTTGTTGTACACGACGAACTTATACTTCGCCGCCAGCATCGGCAGTTCTTCTACC
>JAKPGY010000244.1 GCA_029550685.1 Bacillota bacterium | reverse complement strand
TGACGCTGGAGGCCAATGAGACATGAGCATAGAGGTTAAGGTAGAACAACTACAGAAAGCGGATATCTGGCTGGCCAATGTTAAGGATGGAGTTCCTAAAGCATTGGCCAGTGCGCTTAATCGTACTGCTCAGAATATTTCAGCTGAAGCAGTTCGGAAAACAAGAGAAACCTATGACATTAAGGCAACTGATGTCAGGAGGACTATAAGAATTACTAAAGCTACCAAGGGCAACTTAACGGCTCGTGTTAAATCATTGGGCAGTGCTATACCACTGATTCAATTTAAGGTGCGTCCATCTAAACCTCTCAAAAGGCCTCCTGTAGTACTGACTGCATCTGTTAAACGCAGTGGCGGCAAGCCAATACCGGGAGCATTTGTGTCTACTATGAAATCCGGTCATACAGGAGTTTTTGAACGGGTCGGTAAAGAACGTTTACCTATCAGGGAATTATTTGGCCCGCCAACTCCTGTTATGTTGGATGAACCTGGGGTGAGACAACACATTGAAGAGCAAGCAGTTATTCGCTTAGAAAAGCGGTTGGATCATGAGATTCTGCGATTGCTGGGAGGTGATTAGGCTGACTCCGTTGCTGCTGCTGGAAGAGTTAAAACTGTTCCTGGAATGTGTAGTTGCTGACTATAAGTTAGAGACAAACAGAGGCCAGGCAAAAGCTCCACAGGTGGTCGAGGGTTGGCTGCCTCCCAAGGAATCCACTGATGTGCCAGATGTCCCTTATGTAATGCCGCGCCTGATTGAAGGTGAAGATAACGCGGATGAATCCCAGGTGAATATCAAAATACTGGTTGGGACTTATTCTGAAGATATTGATGGATGGAAAGATGCAGTTAACGTTATTCTGCGCATCAGACAGTGTTTATTGATCAACCGGACCCTGGGGAAAAAGTTCAGAATGGAGCTGCCGTTGAAGTGGAAACTGTTCGAGGAGCAGCCGTACCCGATATGGATAGGCGAAATTATTACTATTTGGACCGTAGCTCTGCCGATCGAACAGGTGGAGGAGGATGTATATGAGTACCAAGAATAAGGATAAAGAAAAGAAGATACCTGATAATTATGAACCGATGGAGGACAAGAAGCCTCCCGAAGACCCTGAACCAA
>JAKPGY010000226.1 GCA_029550685.1 Bacillota bacterium | reverse complement strand
CTGGTTGCATGTTGAGTACACTTTTGATTTCCCCTTCAGTCACCAGTTCACAGCGGCAAACCATGTGTCCGTAGGCGAGATCTTCATCTATCAATTTTTCGCGGTCCGCAAAGGGCAGTTCTCTTAGTATGGGTGGAAACTCAAAATAAGGGTCAAAGTTCTTTTTCTCTTCTAAGGGCAATAAATCGGCCACTAGCTTAACTAACTCCTGTGCAATGCCTGGTGCTGCAGTTAGTCCCGGAGACTTTATACCTGCTGCGTTTACAAGACCTTCCATGGTTTTGGAATGCTGTACCACGAAGTCATCCACTGAACCAACGGCTCTTAGTCCAGCGTACTGCGCAATGGCATAGCGTTCATAGGGGAATGGAACTAAGTGTTTTGCGCCCTCAAGGACTTCAGCCAAACCCTCGGCAGTTGTTCTCCTGTCAGGCTCAGTAAGATCTTCAGCTGTGGGTCCAATGAGTAAATTGCCATGGGTGGTTCTGCTGACCAAAACGCCTTTTCCTTTTGGTGTAGGGGCTCTAAAGACTACATGGCGCACCAAGTTACTCACATTCTTGTCCAAGATAAAATACTGACCACGACGGGGATGAATGGAAAACCAATCCTCACCAGCCATACGCATTATGTGATGCGCGTTTAGCCCAGCCGCATTTATCACTACTTTAGTTCTTACTTCGCCTTGGTTTGTTTGCACAGTTATGTAACCATCAGATGACTTTCTAAGATTGGTAACCTCCGTATCCAGCATAAGCTGACCGCCGTTTTTCAAACCGTTACCAACCAAACCAATCACCGCTTGGAAAGGATCAATAATACCTGAAACCGGCGCATATAAGGAAGCCCTTACTTCCGTATTAACCACAGGTTCTCTTTTTAACGTTTCGTCCCGTCCTAAGAATTTCACAGGAACCCTTACCTTCTTGCCGTTGTGGTAAAGTCTGGTAATTTCGGCTATGTCAGCATCATTGAAGGCAAGCACCAATGAGCCTGTCCATTCCACATCAATGGAAAGCTCCTGCGCCCACTGGAACCAGAGCTGAATACCCTGTTTGTTGAAAATGCTCATGAGCGTACCAGGCTGGGGATCAAATCCGCCATGCAATATGGCTGAGTTAGCTCTGCTGGCATCACCTCCTACATCGTGCAATGAATCCAGTAGCAGCACTTTCAAGTCGTACTTGCATAGCTCACGGAATGCAGCGGCACCTACAATACCCGCCCCAATAATGACCACATCAAACGAAGTGGTATTAGCTACTGGGTCCATCCCCGAGCCCTTTCCACTGCTCGTTTCCATCCAGCGTACATCTCCTCTCTCTTTATTGC
>JAKPGY010000189.1 GCA_029550685.1 Bacillota bacterium | reverse complement strand
ATATACCTTACAATATATGTAGCTGGTCAGACCACCAGGACACTTGGCAAGTAGAATTTGGTAAGGGAATTCTTTTTCTCGGCGATGATACGTTAACATAACTCTGACAAACACCATGGGGAATGGAGGAATAAATATGTTAGAACTTCGTATAAACGGATTTGGCGGGCAGGGCTCGGTTACCCTGGCTCATATGCTGGCCCAGGCTGCGCTGGAAAATGGTGAGCAGGGCCAGGCATTGCCCTTTTTTGGAGTAGAGCGCCGCGGAGCGCCAGTGCGGGCAGCGGTACGCATATCTCCCACTACTATCTATGCCCATAGTCAATGCGACCTGCCTAATTATGTGGTAGTGATGAGTGAAAAACTCACCGAAGCAGCAATAAAGGAAGGCATTAATGAAAGGGGCACCATTATTATAAATGCTCCTCAAGCCGTGGCTGTGGGTAAACACGCTACCTGGCAGGTGGATGCGGATGCTATCGCTTGGGAATCGGGATTGATCTCTGCGGATGGACCTTTTATTAATGTGCCGCTGTTTGGCGCTGTGTGCCGGGTGCTAAATATCCCGCCTGATGTAATGGAAAAAACCATTCGTCATAAGTGGCCAGGAAGCAAAAGCGACAGTAATATAAAAGCCGCCCGCATCGCTTATAACGCGGTAAAACAGGTTAACTATCAACGACAGGTGGTTTAATACTTGCATTAGCGAAAGGGATGGAATTTAAGTGAAATCAGTAACTAAAGCCTACCGGCCTATTTCCTGGCCAACGAAAGGAGCCGGCGGTGATACTGGTTCTTGGCGAACCCACCGTCCGGTGGTGGACATGTCCAAATGCACCAAATGCCAGTTTTGCTGGATATACTGTCCGGAAGCGGTTATTGACCGCTATGAAATAACCGTTGACTACCGCTACTGTAAAGGCTGTGGGGTATGCGCTCTAGAATGCCCTACCGGTGCCATCAGCATGCAGAAGGAGGAGTAGCCCCATGAAAACAGCCCAAGTCATAATGGAGACCGGTAACAATGCTGCTGCACTGGCTGTAAAAAGCGCCCGGGTGGACGTGGTGCCCGGTTATCCCATCACGCCCCAGACCAGTATTATGGAAGCCATCGCTGCTATGGTAGAGAAGGGTGAGCTGCACGCCCGCTTCATTCCTGTGGAAGGTGAACACAGCGCTATGGCTGCGGCTGTGGCTGCAGCAGCGGCCGGAGCCCGAGTTTTTACCGCCACTTCGGCCAATGGCTTGCTATATATGCATGAAGTATTGCATATGGCCTCGGGGGGACGCCTGCCAGTGGTAATGGTGAACGTCAACCGGGGTATTTTCGCTCCTTGGACTCTATGGTCCGATCACCAGGACTCATTTGCCCAGCGGGATACCGGCTGGATTCAATATCATTGCTCATCGAACCAAGAGGTCTTTAATACCATTCTACAGGCCTTCCGGGTAGCAGAACAGATTAACATACCCGTGATGGTGAATTATGACGGCTTTGCTATTTCCCATTGTCTGATGCCTCTTACCCTGCCACCCCAGGAG
>JAKPGY010000128.1 GCA_029550685.1 Bacillota bacterium | reverse complement strand
AAAATTTGTGGCGAAGGGAAGAATGGCTATAAATCGGCTTTCGCGGCTATAAAAGCAATACCTGGTTGACTTGGATTAGGTAAAACATTGATTGATACTTTGAAGCAACATAGGAAAATGCAAAAAGCCGGGGACTATGCCCCGGCTTAACTATTCTGCTTCTGCGCGTCAAGATAGGCTTTTAACGCCGCCTCAACGATACCTGCTTTACTCTGCCCCGTCTCCTTGGACATATGATCCAGGCGCAGGGCGGTTTCGTATGATATGCGGGTTGATAGCTGTACCTGGGATATTGCCATGCTTTCGCCTCCTTATGGAGCCGGTTTCCCCGGCTCCGGTTGTTGGTCAATCTACTGCGCTATTTGATCTAACCGTATGGCTATTTTACGGCCATCCTGAACGGCTCCCGCCCAAATGTGGGAGTCATTAAAAACCGCATTACCTTGAGCGGTGCCAGTGAACTTATATCCCTTGCGCGCCAGTATCTTCCGGCAAAAATCAATGCTCATATCTACCTGCTGAATAAAACCGTACTCCAGTAATACAGAGCCTTCTGAGTTGCGAGCATCGAAAACAAACTGCTCATATCCGGTCAAAACCTGCGGCGCAATATAAACCTCACCGGTGTTGCCTAACCGGAAAACCCGCCTATGATCGATGCCTTCCGGTGCTGGAGGGAAAACCCGGTAACTATCATCGTTGACTGTTTCGATATCGGCAAAACCTGCACCCGTAGTGGTGTTGATGAAGTCCAATAATGCAGATTTACAAGCATCCAGCCAAATGTGTTCTTCCGGCAATCTGACATAATCACAAAACAGACTGTGGGCCTCCGTAATGTCCTTGAAAGCATCCACCAATAATTGATGCTGTCCCGGCTTTTCACGGGCGTTGCAAACCAAGCATTCCAGGTAATAGGCTTTTTCACCTACTGAAAAGGCCGTCCTGATTCGGCAATTCTGCAAGTCTGTTGCCTTGCTAGTGTCGCAATCTGCCCAGCCTGCGCCTTCAAACCTCAATGTATTTTCCATAGTCCAAACCCCTTTCCTTTTTGAGTTGGTAGGGGTAAAATGTACTTGCTGAGGGTACACTTTACCCCGGTGGTCCTGGATTAGCTCTCGATGGCAGTCGAGGGCTTTTTAGTGTCTGGATACACCTTTTTGTCTGGATACACCTTTTTGTAGTGTTTCATGCTGCCAAATACAGTAGTGGTGCAACCACTGCCCGGCTTGGCTACTGACCAAACTATCAAGCCGTCAAAGTAATACTCAAAATTACCGCAACTACTCAGGTACTGCATGTCTTTTAATTCTGGCATTCCGCTTCGCCTCCCTTCATTGGGCCGTACAC
>JAKPGY010000106.1 GCA_029550685.1 Bacillota bacterium | reverse complement strand
CGGTTAGGTGGCAAGGGAACATGGAAGACCGAAAAGATGGCTAAGAACGTATATAAGGGAGGGTACTCTGGAGAGTGCGTTACCAGTAGCAAATTGGGACGTTTCCCCGCCAACGTAATACTTGACGAAGAAGCTGGGCGGTTATTAGATGAACAGAGTGGGATAAGTAAAAGTAAAAAATCAATGCGTGGTGTAGGTTATACAGATAGTGATATTTATGGCACAGGCGATAAAAACTTTAACACCGAAAGAGGGTTTAACGATACAGGCGGGGCTTCACGGTTCTTCTACTGTGCTAAAGCAAGTAAGAAAGAACGTGGCGAAGGTAACAACCATCCTACAGTCAAGCCTATTAAACTGATGGAATATCTAATTACACTCATAACCCCTCCGAATGGGATTGTCCTTGACCCGTTCTTTGGCACCGGTACGACGGGTATCGCCGCAGTAAACTTAGGGTTTAATTATATAGGCTTTGAAATATCAAAAGAATATTTTGATATTGCTTGTCAAAGATTGGATGATGTTGAATATCAGATGTGATGCGTGTTTTTTGCATATGAGGCATAAGAGGCAGGAAGGTAAAGCGGTATAAAGGCAGGTGAGTGAACATGCAGCCTGATGTATGCCGGAAATGTATAGAGAGATGGTTGTGTATAGATAAATGGGGCATGAGATGCAACCGGAACGGCGGCAAGAAAATTCCGAGATTTCGCAGAACTGATAATAAAGGACTCTATGTAGTCACAGCGGGACCAGGGGAAGAGATCCGGGTTTATAAGGACCCAAGGAGGGGGAGCGCATTTGATCTCTATCTATGAATATGTATGTTGGGTGCAACCGTGGGTGCAGCACGAACTAATAAAAAGAGGGTTGTTGAGCAGGGAATTTGCGATCCCCCGAAAACCGGAAATTACTCTCACCTTTGCTGAGGCTGTCGAGCTCATGAGGCATGACAGCTACCGGAGAATCAGGGGAGCAATCAGGCAGATGGGGAACACGGTGGTGATCACATGAAGCCACTGGATAAAGAAATAGCACAGGACAGGCGGGTTGTGGCTGAATGGCTTCTGTGGTATGAGGAACGGAAACAGGAATATGAAGAACTGAGGGAGGAGATCCTTGAATCTTCTCCCGCTCCCCTCCATGATCGTGTGCCGGTGAAGGGGAAAATAAGCGATATAACAGGGCAGAAGGGGTCAATGCTGGGAGACAAAGGAAAAATAGAGGAATGGCTGAATTTGTGCGAAGAGATAGAAAAAAGATTGCCCTGGAAGATGCAGATACTTTTGAGGTTGAAACGGAAGTACAAGGTAGGGGTAAAAGGCAGGCCAGTCCGCTGGCTAATCGCGCTCGAGTTGTCGGAAGTTGTCAGTAGGGAATTAGGAAAGGATTGGTGTATAGGCATGGATAGCGTGGACAAGTGGTGGCAGAGGGTTGTGACGTATGGGGTGATCCTAGCTGCTAAAAGGGGGTTGGTGAAATAAAAAGAGGCCGGGGT
>JAKPGY010000102.1 GCA_029550685.1 Bacillota bacterium | reverse complement strand
GCCAGGCTGACCAAATGGCTGCCAACCTGACCAAAACCCTGGAGGAGATTGCCCAGCACGCTGAAGAATCCTCTTCTATTGCTGACAATCTGCTGGAACAAAGCCACAATATCGTCAACGGTATGGAAGACAATACCGCTTCTACCCAACAGATAGCAGCCGGTATGCAGGAAGTTTCCGCTTCTACCCAGCAAATAATTGCTTCCGCTGAAGAGATTGCCGCCATGTTAAACGATTTAACCCAAAAATCTGCAGAAGGTAATCAACAAGCCCAGGATATTGAAAAAAGAGCTTTAACTATTCAGGCCAATGCGGATAAAGCTAAAAATACTACCCTGGGAGTATATCAAGACATACAGGCCCGGGTACAGCAGGCTATGGAAGATGCTCGGGTGGTTGAACAAATAGCAGGTCTAGCTCAGAATATAGCTGCCATAGCTGACCAGACCAATTTACTGGCCCTTAATGCTGCCATCGAAGCAGCCCGGGCTGGCGAGCACGGGAGAGGTTTTGCCGTGGTAGCCGAAGAAGTGCGCAAGCTAGCGGAAGACTCAGCATCAACAGTAGACAGCATCCAGAACCTGACCCGGCAAGTTCGCGTGGCACTGGATAATTTATTAGAAAATACCAGCAGTATTCTAGAATTTGTTAACAAGGACATAATGAATGATTACAATACTATGGGCCAGATAGGTATGCAGTACAAGGAAGACAGCAATCACTTCTACCAACTAACCCGGTTGTTTAATGAGCAGATAGAAAGAATCAGTGGTTCCATGAAGGAAATCAATCATGCCTTAGAATCCACCACCAGTATAATTCAGCAATCAGCTTCCGGAGCCCAGGGCATTGCTCAGGCCAGTGAAGCGGCTACTCGGGCAGCGGAAGCCATTAACGAAGCCTGCAAAAAGCTGGTGGAAGGAACTCGTAAACTGGATTCACTAGTAGCTGAATTCAAAATATGACACAAGGGGACGTTTATTAACATCAATTGCTGTAAAAAAGCCTCTTGCTTCAGTAGTCCTCATGGTGAACCTACTGGATACCATGCATTTTATCCTGTGTTATAATGATTCCAAAACACGACTAGAGGATTGTCGAATTATGAAGGATATATTGCTGTCCTTTCTACATGCTTACAGCAAGAAAACGGTATCCTTGGGGGAATTAGAGAAGCTAGCTGGAGGAGATACTTGTTACCAGGACTTTGCGGCGGTGATAATTGAGTTTACTAAAAGTGGTGTTTTGCAGCCTGTTAAAAGCCATGGAACAAGTCTGAAAAATCCCCTGCTGCATAATTCCTACCGTATTGTAAAATCCAAGCTTCCTGTTAAGCACCACCAGGACATACAGGCCTATCAGTTAAAGTTTGATCCCCATATTGACCTGAATCCCTACTATACCTTGCCCGCTTCTGCCTGGGATAAGGATCGGCCTTATATCGAGTTGATTGATGCTTACTTAAAACGACATGGTCTCCCTAACCGCCCAGCTTCGGCACCGGAACGTTCCTACCAAATGGTAGGGGATGAAAAATGGATTGAGGAAGGCGGCGGAAAGGCTCTTTTAGAGCGTCTTAATATTTGGGAGGCCATGCTGGTAATGCCACAGCCCGACCCGATTATGTTGGCGGTTAATCCCAAAGCCTGGCATCACGATATTCTGCTGCATTTGGCTGTGGAGAATAAAACGCCTTTTCACGCTTTGCTGGATGTATTGCCTGATACCGGATTTTTTAGCTTGATTTATGGGGCAGGATGGAAGATAACGGCAGATATTGTCTTGCTGGACAAGCAGGTGGGTACGGTGGGCAGACCGCGCCGTATTTACTATTTTGGTGACTTGGATTATGAGGGAATCAGTATCTGGTATGCTTTATACCGGTGTGCTAATGCCCTCCCAGCAGTACCTTTTTACCAGGCTCTTTTAAACAAGACAGCTGCCCAGGGCAAGGAATATCAACGTTGCAATGATGAAGCCCTACAAGTTTTTTTGAGCTTTTTTTCTCCTGAGCAGCAGAAGCAGATCATGGCGGTGCTGAAAACCGGTGGTTACTATCCCCAGGAGGGGCTGAGCTCAGAAGAGTTAGCGGGTATTTGGAGGAATTCAGTGTGGAGATAGACAGCCGGAATATAACTGCTAGCTACCGGGAACGGATGCAACGGTTGGCATTATTCGACCCTCTATACCGCCTGGAGAATAAAAAGACTACAGATAAAAGCGGCCGGCCTATCGATTATTACAGTCTGGGCTTGCTGACCCTGCTGTTTTTTTTCGAAAACATGCTGGTTCGCAACCGCAAGACAGGGGTGCGGGAATTAGCCCGGTTTTTGCAATCCATTAATCAAGGAGAACTGGATCTGGATGACAGCGGCTTCGAAAAACTGGCTCGCGATATTATTGAAGTGTTTCGCCCGCCCAGTGGTAAGAGAAACTCGCGAACCTTTTATAATTGGGACACTCGTTCCTGGGATACGGTTTATTATACGATTCTTAAAACCGATCGCTTTGATACCCGTACTAACACTCAGTACTATAGCCTGGATGAGGACGGCTTGGAACTGGTTTTTGCTACCCGGGAATATTTCAGCGAATTCCAGGTGTCTATCAACCAACTGCTATTGCGCAAACAACTGGAGCGAGGCCAGTTCTGGGGTGCCCTGCGCCAAATTGATGAAATGCGGGTTGCGGTGGAAAGTTTGCAGGAGCGAATTACCCGCATGCGTCATGAAATTCAGCGCAACATTGTATCCGAGCAAATCTACCAGCGCTACCGGGATACGGTGGAAGAGATTCACCTGCGTCTTAGCCGGGAAGACCGGGAATTTGAAGAACTGCAGGCCTTCGTCAGAGAGACTCGGGAGCGCCTAAGTTATGAACGTCGTACCGCCAAGGATCAACAGACTTACCAACTCATAATACGCATAGATGGTGAATTAAGTCAGGTGCATCACCAGCACGGACTTTTGCTAAGAGAGAGCATTGAGATGAAGACCATCGCTTTGCAGGCCGCCCAGGAATCTTTGTATTATGCGGGCATCAAATCTTTTAATTTCCAGAAGGAATTTGGGGACCGGCTTTTATCCACACCTTTACCTTTGACCGCAGCCCGTCAGCTGGTTAAACCCCTGCTGTTTTTGGAAAGGCATCAAACCTGGTCTTTGTTGACGGTCTTTGCCCCTCAGCGGCTGGAAGGGCGGCGAGTGTACGGAGGGCAGGAAGGATTCCCGGAACCTTTGGATGAACACCAGCTAGCACAGGAACAACAGAAACTACGGCAAAACTACCAGTACATAGCGGAGTTAATAATGGGAGCTATTCCAGAAGCAAATGGTACTACCCTGCAAGAAATAGTGCATTACTGCCGTACCAATGGCTATGAACATATATTGGACAGCCGGCATTTCTATGAATTTTGGATCTTACTGCACCAGCGCGCTCCCCTGGAACTGCAGCAGCTATCTTCTGAAGCTCAAGAGGCGGAAGGACTGTTGGGGGGAGTGATGGAGGCTTTTGGCCGCCGGGCCAGGAGATTAACCGTACAGGAAAGAGAGCAGGTGCTTAAGGTTACGGACCGCTATAGTATAAAAGATATGGAATTAGTGCTGGAGGTAGACAACAATGTTATATGACCAAGCGCAAGTAACCGCTGCCTTCAAAATATTTGCCCTGCTATCTACCCAGGGAAGAGCAGATAAGGAGGCCTTGCGCCTTTACCTTGCCGACGACAATGTACGTGGCCTGGTAGAACAGTTTGCTCAGGAAGTTGACTGTAGGGTGATTGCGGCTGGAGATGAGCTTTATCTGGTTCCGCTGGTAGTCTCATCTCCTTATCATGTGTCCAATGAGACCTTAAAAAGTAAGTACTTGACATCCCGGGCTGTGAATGCTGATATTTACCTGATGTATGTAGCTATTATTATCCTGTTGGGAGAGTTTTATGACAGCTATCAAACTACCAACCCTACCCGGGATTTTCTCCCCATGGGCGAATGGTTGAACAGCATGAATCAACGGATATTAGCTCTCAAGGAGATTGATGAAGAGAAATTGGCTAAGGTGGAGCAGGAACAGGAGTATAACTGGAAGCTGATTATAGAAAAGTGGGAAGCTTTAGATGATTTGAGGGAAACCGCTAAAACTCAAGACGGACGCACCATTAGCCGCTTGGCCTTTCTAAACCAGGTCAAACGTTTTCTCCAGGACCAGGATCTGGTTCGGGATATTGGCGAAGATCAGCTGCAGTTGACGGAGAAAACCCACATCATAGTGCAGCGGTATTATATGGAAGTGGAACATAACCGGGGTATCCTGGAATTTATGTACCAATTGGAGCTTCCCAAGGAGGGAGGATAAATGCCGGCTATATCCAAAATTCGGTTTACGAATTTGGTTTATGAAAACGGAGCCAAGCGCTACCGGGATGAAATTTTCCGTTTTGACAGTCACAATGGAGTTATTCTGCTGGAAAATGGCGGAGGGAAGACCGTACTGGTGCAAGCACTTTTACAAGTGGTCCTGCCCCATGCAGCTCTGGCCGAACGCAAGGCCAAGGATACTTTCAGTCTGGAAAACAGCCCAGCTCATATTGCCGTGGAATGGATCATTAATGAAAAACCGCGTCGTTACGCTCTTACAGTGGTTACATTGTTTAGCAGCAAGGAGGGGATGGATTCCTATAAATATGTTTATGAGTATGAAAGCGGGGATAAAAACTCCTTGGAAGGCCTTCCCCTGGTACGCCAGGGCAGTGATGGCCGCTTGCGGCCTGCCAGCAAAGAGGAGATGTACGACTATTACCTGGCTATGAGCCGCAGCTCCATGAACGCTCACCATTTTCCTAGTATCCGTGAGTACCAGCAGTATATAGAGGAAAATTTCAAGATTATCATCTCCGAATGGCGCAGTATTGCTCGTATTAACAGTGCCGAAGGTGAAGTTGAAGGGTTTTTTGAGGGCTGTAAAACCACCGCCCAGCTGGTAGACAGGCTGCTTATTCCCATTGTGGAAGAAGCCATGGCCGGCAGCGGCAGTCAAGATTTTGTGGAAACCTTTCAAAAACAAAGGGAGCATTTTAAGAAACACAGCCAGTTGCAGGAACGCATTGAGGAAAGTCAGAAGGCAAATAGCCAAATTGGCCACTATGTAGATGCCTTTGCCTTTTACCATCAGGCTGGACAGAAAATGGATAATGTTAGAGGCCAGGCTAAATCACTCTACAGATTGGCCTTAAAAGAGGAGCAGCGAGTAGCTCAATCCATGGAGCACCATCAGGAAGCCAGCCAGTCGTGCCAGGAACAGCGTCAGGAATTAGATAGGAAGTGGGCATCCTATGAACTGGCCCAGTTAGAGTTGTCAATGAACCAAGCCCGGCAACTATGGCAGCAACGTCAGGAAGAGTGGCAGGCTCAGTTGGAAGATTATCGTAACCAGCACCGTCGTTTACAAAACTTAAAACTGGCTAAATTAAGGGATGGAATCCGAGTTCAGACGGAGAGTATAAATCTGCATCAGAAACAATTGGATGATCTCCAGGCTGATGCCAGTGTACAGGCATTGGTCAGAAGAGTACAGCAAGTTGAAGCAGGGCTGCGCTATTGCTACCTGCGGGAGGAAGGAGAACTGCAAAGCCAGGAGCAGCAGATCCTGTCCCAAGAACGACAGCTTAAGCGGGATATAGGGAATATAAACAGGCGTTATGAGCAGTGCCAGACGGAAATCCAAAAGCTGCGCATAAAAGAGGCGCAGGCTCAAACCCAACTGGAACTGGCAGAAAAGGAAATGCAGGAAATAGCCCGCAGTATACTGGACAATTACCAGCACGATGAGGTGGCCCAGGAAAAAGAGCGCTGGGAGCAGCGGACGGCACTGTTGGAAAAGGATCGACAGTCTAGTGAAACAGAATTGCAGCAGTTAAACCAGGAAAGGACCGCCTTATTGGAGCAATTGCCCATATTGCGCCAGCAGCTGCAAGCAGTTATCCGGGAAGAAGAGAAACTGCAGCATCACATAAATAACGTTGAAGAACAACAGCAACAGCTGCTGCTTCATTTGCAGGAAATGTATCCCGAGTTTTCTACCATTAATTCATTGTACCTTTATCAGAACCGGATCAGTGAGCACATTACCATTCAACTGGAAACCTTACGGGACTATAAGGAGCGAGCTCTGCTCAAGGACAGCCAGGCCTGGGCATTGTTTGCTTTGTATGAACCCAGTACTTATTATGGGGCTGATCCTCAAGTGGAAAGATGGATCGAGGAGGAACGGGAGCATTTTTCTTATCTGGAAGCCGGAACCTTATTTGTGCAAAAGGCGGCGGAGCAACGTAACCGCGAAGAGATTGACTATTTCTGGGTTTACCCTTTTTGGGCTATTACTCTGGTTTGCCGGGCTAGTGAAGCGGACCGTTTAGTGAACCGCTTAGCGAAATACCAAAAGGAAATGACTCATCCTCTCTTCATTATTACTACCGAGGAGGCCCGGCAGGTAATTGATCAGGTGGAAAGGCCAGAGGAGCATAGCCCGGAGCTTAAACGACAGGTGTTTCCGCTGGGCTGGGAATCCAATCTAGCTCAACCTGTTTTCGAAAACTGGAAAAAGGGGCTGCAGGACACAGCAGAGCAACTGCGTCAAGCCCGCTTGCATCGAGAAGCCCAGCTGCAGAGTCTGCAGGAGTATTGGCGGCAGGTGCAAGACTTCTGGCATCAGTTTCCTTATGAACAGTATAATGAATGGCGCGACCAGCTACGGACTGCTGGTGAAAAGGTAATTCGGCTGGACCAGTCGGTCCGCGCCCAGGAAACCCGAGAACAGGAAATAAGTGTCCGTATCGCCTTGTTACAGAAAAGGCTGCAGGATATAGGAGAAGAAATTAATCATCTCAGTCACCGGCTGCGGGAAGCCCAGAAATACTTGCGTAAAGCCGCGGAAAAAGAGAGATTGCGCATTGACATCGAACAAGATGAGCAGTTAATTAGAGCCAGCAGTATGGATCTCAAGCGGTGGGAAAAAGAGCGCAGCCGCTTGCAGGAACAATTAGGTAATTGCCAGCAGCACCTGCGCATAGTGCAGTTGCAAATTGATAACCTCCGCAATGAGGAGTTATATAAACAAGTGCAGAACTGCCCGCCCCAACCCACTGACACCCCGCGTCCGGTACTGACTCGCCAGCGGCAGGATTTGCAGGACAACCTGCGGGACAAGCAGCAGGGACGCCAGCTTCTAGAGGAGCGTTTGCAGACAGCTCGCCAGGTAAAGGAACAACTGGAGCTGGAATTGAGTCGCAGCATTAAAGAATGCGAATACGAAATAGATCACCAATTAGCTTTCCCACCAGGGGGAGAACTAGAAATCGACCTTCTGCTTCCTCAGGTACAGGCGGGTAAGGCTAAGCTAGATGAGCTTAAAGCCCGGTTAGATAAGGCTGACAGGGATTACCGGGTCAAAGAGGCTCGTTTTAAGGACCAGGAAGAGGAGTTTTTGCGTGACTATAATGAAAGGGTAATATTTACCCAGCCTTTAGGATTGGTGCGGCAGCAACTGCAGCATGAGAGCGAAGCTTTGCAGCAGCAAGAGGCATACCTGCGAGAACAGTTACTTAGATTAACTCAGGAAGACAATTTGACAAAACGAGCCCGTAACTTGTTAGAGCAAGCAAATTGGCGTTATGATTTCCTGCCCGAGGCAGTTAATGAATGTGAACTGCCGGCAGCAGTCGAGCAAGAGTTTCCTTACCGGCCTATGCAGGTAATTGAACGATATGTCCGGGGCTTGCAAGAACAACAGGAAGAACTGAATCATCATATAGAACGCCTGGAACAAGAAAAGAACCGGCTACATATTTTCTGCGAACAGGAAATAAGTGATCCTAAATTAAGAAAAATGGTGATAGCTGGGTTAAGTTATCAAGAGTATCAGGAGGTATGGTCCTGGAAAACCCATATGACAGAACGTATAGCCTACACTGTCCGTTTGTATGAAGACGATCTGCGCGAGCATGACCGGGAATTGCAGCAATTTATCAATCATTTGCATGGGTACTTGGTTACCTTGGCCGGGGAACTGCGCCTCATCCCACGCAAAACCCGGGTCAAAGTGGAGGAAGGCTGGAAAGAGGTCTTTATTTTTGATGTGCCTTCCTGGGAGGAGAGGGAAGGTAAGGCACGGCTGCAGTCCTATGTGGACTGGATTATTCACCGGATTGAAAGCCAGCAGTATCGCGATGAATTTGGCAACGAGGATTATGCCCTTATTCATAAGGAGTTGCAAAAATGGCTGCAATCTCAGCAGTTGTTGAGAATTGTAATGAATGATAAGAGTATCAAGGTAAAATGCCGCAAGGTAACTGCCGATGGGAAAGTGAGCAGTTATCCCAATAGCTGGGAGAGTTCCAACCACTGGTCAGGGGGAGAAAAATGGAGCAAGAATATGGCCCTTTTCCTAGGTTTGCTTAATTACCTGGCTGAAAAACGCCAGGCGGTTGACTCCCGGGCCCAGCGCAGCCGTACCGTTATTCTCGATAATCCTTTCGGAAAGGCGTCCAGTGATCATGTTCTGGATCCGGTATTCTTCATTGCCGAGCAACTGGGATTTCAAATAATTGCGTTAACCGCTCTGGCAGAGGGTAAGTTTGTGCGGGAATACTTCCCGGTGGTTTACAGCTGCCGCTTGCGTCCTACTAGCAATGAGGACAAGTACTTAGTTACTACCGAACAGGAAATCCGCGAAGCTTATTTCCAGGATCATGCTCCCGAATCCCTGCGCCGCTTGGGAGACACCCAGCAGATCGAACTATTCCAATGATGGTTGTCACGGGTGGTTGTCACGGGGACGTCAGACTGTGTGAGAATTCCACATGAATCGCAAGCTAAAACCGAGTAAATATGGTTTGTTTATAAGATTAGTTTAAGGGTTAATAAAAATATAGCAGAAAGGCTGACTTTGGCTTAGGCTAGAGCCAGCCT
>JAKPGY010000073.1 GCA_029550685.1 Bacillota bacterium | reverse complement strand
GCGGTGAGTGGTAACTAAAATCAAGCGCTTATTAAAATCTATACCCTGCAGTTCCGGCCCAAATTTATAATCAAGCTGTACCGTTTCCAGCAGGGCATCGATCACCGTATTGCCGGTAACCCATATCTTAAAATTTGCCGTGGATTCGGCCAGCAGGTTATCCCGGGCAGTATCGGTAGGGGCGAAATGCAGCTCAGCAATACGACCCGCCAGAGTGCGATTCATTTCCTCGGGATAAGGCGAATACTTGTTGCGGGTGCGCAGGCCAGCCTCCACATGGCCTACCGGGATACGCTGGTAAAAGGCGGCCAGCGCGGCTGCAAAGGTGGTAGTGGTATCACCATGCACCAGAACCAGATGCGGTTTTTCCTTTTCCAGAATTCCTTTAAGACCGTTCAGAACTCCGGTAGTAATACTGAATAGGTCCTGTTGTTCCTTCATTAAATTCAAGTCATAATCAGCTTTAATAGCAAACAGGTTTAATACCTGATCCAGCATTTCCCGATGCTGGGCAGTGACAACCACAACGGTTTCGATATCCTTAACTTCCTGCAATTCCCTGATAACCGGAGCCATTTTTATCGCTTCCGGACGGGTGCCGAAAACTACCAGTACTTTGCCAAGATGCATGGTATCCTCCTTAAAAACTCTTTCCCTTGTGTTATTTTTTTCCTATAATTTACTATATGCCGCAAGATGCAAGAGGGGACGGTTCTTTCTGTCATGCCTGATGAAAGTATGTTGAAGAGAGGAACGGCATAACATGACAGAAAGAACCGTCCCCTCTTGCATCGTTCCCTTCCTCCTACTTGCTCAGCATCGACACCGGTAAAATATCTGTGATTTCAAAGACCAGGCAGTTTTTCAGGGGGAAATTACGGTAACGGGTATTGGCCAGCCTTTCCTTGATCCGCTCATAATAGGGACCCTCCTGCTGATCGTCCACCAGCTTAACATAAACCCGTATCCCATCCTTAGTCTTTTCATTGTCAGTTAAAAGAACCAGGAAAACGCCCTTGCCGGTTTCCTTCAGATTGGCGTATGTCCGCTCCGCCCCAAAACGGGCACAGATAATAGTCTTGTCATCCACCATCTCCAGAACGGATATAACCGCAATGTTACAGTTGTATTCCCTATCCACCGTACTCAAGGTGGTGGAAATGTAATTAGCATTTAACAACTCACGAGCCTTATTGACCAAGGCTGCCTCCATGGCTTATCCTCCTTTGGGCATTATAACCAATAGTCATTTAGCCTCATAGTAAACTATTACCAACCGCAAGTCAAAGAGTACGAGGTAGTGCAAGAGGGGACGGTTCTTTCTGTCATGTCTTGAGAGTTCTGGATAAGAGCAATTTTGGGC
>JAKPGY010000063.1 GCA_029550685.1 Bacillota bacterium | reverse complement strand
TCGAATATTCATAGGTGACTTCGCCTCCTTCGGATGATTTGTTTGGTCACTTATTTATTCGACAAAATGGGGGGTGAAGTCCTTTTTCTGTACTAATAAAACTTCACTATTTTCGGGCTTACCTAATATGCAAAAGTCTCATATTATAATTGGCCAGGAAAAATGCGTCAATAAAAGTGGTGAATCCTGGTGACGAAAGAGGCGTTACCGTTTCCACCCGTGACAGTTGCAGCGAATCAATATCCCACGGTATCCAAAGGCTGAAAGGCCAAATCAGCGTACCTGGATCTCCGCTGACATGATTGACCATAAACTTTCCCCCAACAACTCTCCAAAAAAAATCAAATTTTTAGTTGACAGTTTATATATAATATAATAGTATGATAGTGCACTAGGTAATTAATGCACTAGGCAGGTGATGTAATCGTGAACTTTGATGCTGCTCAACCGATTTACCGCCAAATTATTGATGATTTTAAGAAAAAGATGATTCGCGGTGAGTTGAAAAATGGGGATCGTATTCCTTCACAGCGGGAGTACGCAGAGATGGCCAGGGTTAACCCTAATACTGTTCAGAGAGCATACCGGGAGATGGAAGCTATGCATATGGTAGAAACCCTAAGGGGCCAGGGGACCTTTGTCAGCGCTGATCAGGAGATGCTGGCCAGTATGAAAGAAGAGATGGCCCAATCAATTTTAAATTACTTTGTTGCCGAAATGGATGCTCTGGGTTACCAGGGCAGTGATCTGATTAAGATGCTGCAGGACTACATGCAGGCCAAGGAGGCGGAAGACCAGTGATTGAGTTTAGACAGGTAAGCAAATATTTTGGTACCGTACGCGCCTTAGACAATTTTCAGGCGCAGCTGGCTTCAGGACGGGTAATTGGCTTATTTGGCCCTAACGGAGCCGGCAAATCAACTACTCTCAAAATGATTGCCGGGTTGAATCGTCCTAGCCGGGGAGAGGTGCTGGTAGATGGGTTGAATCACTGGATGACCCGGGACCGGGTAGCCTATCTGCCGGAAGTAGATCATTTGTACCCTTGGATGACAGTAGGAAAAGCCGCTGAATTTATAAGCACTTTCTACTCAGACTGGGATCACACCAAGTACCATGACCTGTTGAATTACTTAAATTTAAATGAAGCTATGAAAATCGGTAAAATTTCCAAAGGGCAGCGGGCCAAAGTCAAATTGCTGTTAACCTTGTCCAGACGTTCCTCCTACCTGCTGCTGGATGAGCCCTTGTCAGGCATCGATCTGCTCACCCGGGAAGAGATCATCAACTCGGTTATCCGGGACTATCGAGAAGGAGAGCAAACCGTAATTATTTCCACTCATGAGATTGGAGAGGTGGAAAGATTAGTGGATGAAGTAATATTTATCCGCAATGGTAAAACAGTATTGTCTGGTAATGCCGAAGATTTACGGGAAGAGAAAAACATGTCCCTGGTGGAAATAATGAAGGAGGTGATGCGGGATGCTCGCTAAATCCCTCTCAAGGTTTGGAGCTCTTTACAAAAAGCAAATGCGGGAAATGGCACCCGAACTGGCAGTAATAGGAGGAACAGCCATTCTAGTAAGCCTGGTGCTCTACCTGAAAATAGGCTCCATACACACTGCGGTTTTGTTTGCTATGATGATGGTAATGGGTTTGGCCTGTTTCTTGCCTATTGTTTCCTCTTTCCGGCTGGGACAGGAATGGAATAATCACACCATTTATTTGATGATGTCCCTTCCCGTAGGAGGCGGTATGATACTGGGCAGCCGCTTGGCAGCCCTTTTAACCCAGTATGTGTTCGGTACCTTGATTGTAGGCATATGTGGAGTACTGCTCGTTATAGGATTGGCTCCGGAACCAATTTATACTTATCTGGACGAGTTGCTGCCCTACCTGGATATAGCCGTGCTGCTGTATTTGCTCACCATTGTATGGATGGGTTACCTGCTTTCAGTCAGCTTTTTCAGCCAGATTATTGGCAAGCTGGTCAGCCGCTTCTCAGGGCTGGTCACCATAGTTACGTTTTTTGCCACCCTCTGGCTGTCAGTTAAGATGATGGGCTTAATGTTGGGACAAAGAACCATCGAAGCTCCAGATGTTACTGCTCAGATTTTCTGGCTACTGCTGGGGGTAATTACTCTGGTAGCAGCAGTTATCTTCGCCTTGTCCACTTGGGTATATAACCGGCGGGTGGAATTGTAGCCAGCAAGATCGAGCAACAGGTATAATTTAACCATCTACAGCACAGTATTACAAAGAATGATAATTAATCAATTGACTCGCAGCCTCGGGATTGAGCTATCGCTTTCCGAGGCTTTTTTCGTTCAACTCGAGTATCAAGCCCTCGCGTTAGCATCATAACCTCTCATGTTGAGATATTACTAATGCAAAAAGTAATGAATGATAAATAATTATCTTTGATATTACAATGACATAATTATATAATTATTATAAATCGACATAGAGGCAATTATTTTTCGCCGGTTATGCCACCCGGGGGAGGGAATTTTAAGGAAAGGAGAATGTGAAGGGATGAGTATCAATACGAACACGGGGATCGGTATTTTAGACTATTACAAGTCAAATGTGCCTACCATCCCCCAAATGTTTTACAGTACGGTGCGGAATGCTGGCAGTCAACCGGCCA
>JAKPGY010000056.1 GCA_029550685.1 Bacillota bacterium | reverse complement strand
ATTCTGAGCCAAAACCAGGGCACTGAGCTTTTTAACTCCTCTTTCTCTAGCGATCATTATTAGAAATTCCGCCAGATAAGTGGCTATGCCTTTGCCCTGGAATTCCTCATCCACTAGAAAAGCCATCTCATAATTATCTCCTGTTGGATATGCTGCATATCTGGCTTCTGCAACTATTCTTTCAACGTTGCCATGTTGGTGAACAGCTACAACTGACATGATATTTTCATAATCCACGCTGAGATACTTCTGCATGTTTTCATGAGGCATTACTCTGACACTGCTAAAATACCGGTAATATTTCGATTGATCGGAGAACTTGTAGAAAAGTCTCCTCATCATATCTTCATCCGAGGCTCTTATGGGCCGGATTCTTAATTCCAATCCATCTTTGAAAGTTTTTACTGTTTCGAGGTGGGCAGGGTAGTTGGCAGCGATGGATCTATATATCTGATCAGGATAAATAAAACCTCTCTCTTTCGCTTGCTTAAAAAGAGTTTCCCTGTGATCAGGATGGGCAACTTCTATCAGGGAGAGTACCCGCTCTCTGATTGATTTGCCGAATAGAGAAGCAACTCCATATTCAGTTACCACATATCTGGCAACACTGAGGGTCGACCTGACCCTTTCCGGATTCTCAGTATGGGATATAACGATGTTGCTCTCTCCGTTTTGGTCTATTGATTTTAGAGCGAAAATAACTTTGCCGCTGCCTGAGTAGGCTGTTCCCGCAGCGAAGTTGAATTTGCTCTCATATCCTGACAGCAGATCGTCCCCTGCGTAAACCAGAACTCTAGAAGCCGTTACATCAATTTTTTCTACATTCATAATGCTTATGAGTTTGGGAATTCTTCTAATAATAAGAGGGGTTGCCAGTTTGGTAATAGGATAGAACCCGATCAGCGGGTTGTTGTTTACATAATCATACAGCTTTTGGGTCCCATAACAATAACTAGTATTTATCTGCCCGCCAAGTTCCCGCTTACGATCCCTGGAAATCGCACCAGCTTCCACCAAGTCAATGACCCAATCGGACACAGCGTTAGTAAGGATACCGAGATCTTTCTTAGTTTTTAAGTGATGGGCAATGGCATCAAATAATCTGCCCACGTGCATCACAACCGTTGCTCCATCGGGAATAAGATTGCTTACATGCCAACCGATTCGATCCTGGAGACTGTCATAAGGTGTTCTTTTCCTTTCAATCAAAGGTTCATCACTAAAAATGATATGATCTACCTGGTCAACATGAATCAAAGTGTCACCATATGTAATGGGAATATTGGGATTTACCTCGGCGATGACAACAGCAGCATTTTTAATAACTTCATCCGCTACATCAATGGCAATGCCAAGATTCATATACCCCCGCTTGTCAGGGGGGGATGCAGCTACCACCGCTATGTCGATCTCAATTGCTTGGATAGCGAAAAGATATGGTATCTCTAAAAGATTGGCCGGATAATAATCTTTTTTTCCAGAATAGCCTTCTTCAAAGGCTGTTTCTCCGCTGTGAAAAGTTTTATACCGGTAATTACGGTTAGAAGATGACTCATCTGTAAAATAATCTCTGGCAGCGGTAATTTGAATTATTTCCAGATCATAACCCAGGAGATTTTCAGAAGTTGCAATTGCTTTTGCCACCCTAACAGGCATGGCAGAACCACTGGAGAGAAATATCCGATTTCCCGGTTCGATAAGAGATATAAGTTTATTCTCGTCAATTATTTTATTATTGAAATCATCCGGCTTATACATTCGCTATCCCTCCTAGAACAGTCTGTTCCCTGGGTATCATCAATAATATGTCTTAATATTCTTCCCGCTTAGCGAGCCGGTTTAATAGGTACCCATGCTAAGGGCCTTGAATTGATTTGTCCTAATTATACTATAAGCAAAGAGCAGTTTCTTAGCTTTTTTGACTATCTCCTTAATGTCTTTAGTTCATAGCAGTACCTTCACTCACCGGAAACCTGGCATTTACATAGTTCTGCCAGTCCAGAGGGTTTAATTCCCGGGAGCACTGCCGGGCTTTTTCCGCCAGTACCAAGTCCTTGGTCAGGTTGGCGATTTTTAACTGGTCCAGACCGTGCTGGCGCACCCCCCAGAAGTCCCCGGGACCTCTTATGCTCAGATCTTGTTGAGCCAAATAGAAACCATCATTACTAATTTCCATAGCCCGTAAACGCTGTTTGGATTCATCGGTATGGGGTTCTGCCAGCAGAATACAATAAGACTGTACACTGCTCCGGCCTACCCTCCCGCGCAACTGGTGAAGCTGGGATAGCCCAAAACGCTCAGCGTGTTCTATGAGCATCACATTGGCGTTGGCTACATCCACACCGACTTCAATTACCGTAGTGGTCACCAGTATTTTGATCTTCCCGTTCTTAAACTGGCTCATAATCTCTTCTTTTTCTACAGGGCGCATTTGACCGTGTAAAAGGCCAAGCTCATAGCCGGTAAAAATACCGTTCCTTAATTCATCATACAAATTAACAGCCGCCTGAAGATCCTGTGTTTCCGATTCCTCCACTAGAGGGCAGACTATATAGGCTTGTCGTCCGGCCATTATCTCCTGTTTCACGTAGCGGTATGCCTGAACCCGGGCCTTATAGGGCAAATATTTAGTTTTAACCGGTTTCCTGCCCGGGGGAAGTTGATCTATAATACTGATCTCCAGGTTTCCATAAGCTGTTAAAGCAAGGGTTCGTGGAATGGGAGTAGCTGTCATAATAAGCGTGTCAGGATGGTCTCCTTTGGCGGTCAACGCAGCTCTCTGACGTACTCCAAAACGATGCTGTTCATCTATTACTGCTAATCCAAGCTTCTCAAAGGCCACTCCTTCCTGAATGAGGGCATGGGTGCCGATAAGAACATCAATTTCCCCGTGCTGGGTTTGATATAAAATATCAGAACGTTGGGCTGCAGTGCTGCTCCCAGTCAGTAAAGCGGTTTTAACTCCTGAGCCGCTGAGTATATCGTTGATAACCTGTCCATGCTGTATAGCCAGTATCTCTGTTGGTGCCATAAGGGCGGCCTGGTAACCGCTGGCTACAGCTTTAGCCATGGCCAAAGCCGCCACTACCGTTTTACCAGCCCCCACATCCCCCTGCAAGAGTCGATTCATTATTCTAGGTGATTCCATATCCGCAAATATCTCGGCAATTACTCTCTGTTGGGCAGCAGTTAGCTTATAAGGCAATGCTGCCAAGACTCGCTGGACTAAGTCATTCTTTTCACGATGAATTAATCCCGCATGAGTATCTTCCGCCGATAACTCAAGCAAGCGCATCTGAAATAACAACAGTTCCTCAAAAGCCAACCGTTTACGAGCCTGAACATAGGCATTACGATCCAGGGGGAAGTGGATATTGGCTAAGGCTTCCCGAATCCCACATACCCCATAATGCTCACGCTGTCCTGAATTCAGTATTTCCGGGTAATCAGAGAGATAACTTTTTAAGGCTTGGTCCATCAGCAAACGCCATACTCTCTGGGATATCCCTTCCGTAGTAGTATAAATGGGTACTATACTAGGTACAGTATCTTCTTGTCCTAGAATCTCATATTCACTTACATGAATTTCAGGAGGCAGGACATTCTTTATTTTACCGTGTAGCCAGATTCTTTGCCCGCTTTTTATGGTATCTATCAAAAACGGTTGATTGAACCAGACGGCTTGAATTGAGCCCCCTGGAGAACTTATCATCGCTGATAATACTGACATACCCTTGCGGCTGCGGCTGGAACGAATGGTTTTTACTGTGCCAATAATATTGGCCTGTTCCCCTATCACTAGCTGTCCAGGCTGCTGAACCGAACTCCGATCCATATAAGTACGAGGAAAATGCCAGAGAAGATCAAATATATTAATTATGCCCATTTTGGCCAAAAGTCTGCTTCTCTGTGGTCCTACTCCTTTCAGATACTGTACCTTCTGCAACAGCCTTTCCATGTTCTCCTCCTAAATGGCAAAAGGCGGGATCGCCCGCCTTTTTCTACTATTCTTATTCTGCTGAAATCCAGTAACTATAATGGGGCTGTCCGCCATAATGAACCTCAATTTCTTTATCAGGATATTCTTTTTGCAGTCGCTCCAATAAAGCCTGGGCATCATCTTCAGTTATACCCTCGCCATATAGCAGGGTAATCAACTCGCTGTCTTCGTTAAGCATTTCTTTTAATAAACCTACAACTGCCTCTTCGGCATTGGGACTGGTTAAAACTACCTTATCCTGAATAAGCCCAATGGTATCGCCCTCTTTAATAGTAAGTCCATTGACAGCTGAATCACGAACTGCATAAGTAACCTCCCCATATATTACATTGTCGATATGGGAAGTCATCTCTTCCGCCACTGCTTCGATATCTCCTTCCGCATCATAAGCAATCAAAGCAGTTATGGCCTGCATCACGGATCGAGTAGGAACTACTACCACCTTTTTGCCACACAGTTCCACTACCTGCTGGGCAGCCATAATTATATTGCTGTTATTGGGGAGAATAATAACTGTTTGTGCATCCACCTGGTTACAGGCATTTAGCAAATCCTCGGTGCTGGGATTCATGGTTTGCCCGCCCTCTACTAATAAATCAACTCCCAAGCTTTCCAAAATCTCTCCTACCCCATCTCCGGCAGAAACAGCTACCAACCCTATGCTCTTCTGGTTATCCCCAGCTTCCTCAACTAGCAAGCGATGTTCATGAGCTTCCTCCAGCATATTGTTGATTTTTATATCACTTAACTGACCCCATTGCAGACAGGTCTCTAATACTTTGCCGGGATGATTGGAATGAACATGGACTTTGAGCAGATCATCACCGCCTACCACCAGCAAAGAGTCCCCCAAAGGAGCTAAATGATCCCGCACATCCAGAGGGTCTAGGTCCTGTCCTTTAATCAGTACCTCAGTACAGTATTGAAAATCCAATTCAATATCTTCCCTGGATATGGTCACCTCTGCAGGAGTCTGTTCACGGTACTGTTCCAGTTTAATCTCCCGCTCTTGAGCCAGACCCTCTACAAAACCTTCCAGGAAAAAAAGAAATCCACGCCCTCCGGCATCAACTACCCCCGCTTCTTTGAGTATAGGCAGCATGGAAGGTGTCCGGGCTAAAGTAGTATGCCCAGCTTCAATTCCTGCCAGTAATACGGCCATAATATCATCATTCTTCTTGGCCTCAGCTTCACAAGCCCGGCCAATTTCACGGGATACGGTTAGTATGGTTCCTTCCACTGGCTTCATAACTGCCTCATAAGCAGTGTCAGCTCCAGCCTTTAAGGCCTGGGCTATATCCATCGCCCCAGCCTGTTCTTTGCCTTCCAAAACCCGGGCCATACCTCGGAAAATTTGGGATAGGATAACCCCAGAATTGCCCCGAGCTCCCATTAAAGATCCCATGGAAACAGACTTAGCTAGTTTGCCCAAAGGCTGGTCCCGATTCTTTTCGCCTTCCCGTACAGCTGACATGAGAGTCAAATACATATTGGTACCAGTATCTCCATCGGGTACCGGAAAGACATTAAGAAGGTCAACGCTGTCGCGATTATGTTCAAGTTTAATGCAACCGGCCTTAATGCTTCTAATGAAATCATTACCGGTCATAACAAATAGACTCAAAACCCTGTTCCTCCCCTATTTTTCGCCTAGTACCTTTACTCCTTTAACATTTACATTCACCTGGGCTATGGTTATACCAGCATTATTTTCTAAAACATAAGCCACTTTTTGCATTACATTATGGGCTACTTCATGGATCTTGATCCCGTATCCCACGATAACATGAACATCTACAATCAATCCCTGATCTGATGAGCGTACTGACACGCCTTTGCGGATAGAATCTACTCCCAGGATGCTCCAAAATCCAGATTGTATATCCTGGGCCACCATTCCTACCAGACCATAGCAATCAATTGCCGCAAGTCCAGCAATGGTTTCAATAACTTCGCGTCCCACAGTTATTTCACCCAATTCAGTTTGCTTGATTTTGAACATGATGGTACCCTCCTATCTATCCATATTTAATTCTCTGGTGGTTAGTTTATTCCTTCTTCTTGCCCTTTCCAATACCTTCTGCTAAAATAGTTAAGTGCATTGTCAATGAGAGGGGGCGTCACTTGTGGCTAAATGCGAAGTTTGCGGAAAAGGCGTTACGTTTGGTAAAAAATATAGCCACTCCCATATAAGGACCAGCCGGGATTGGAAACCAAATGTCCAGAGAGTTAAAATAATCGAAAATGGAACTCCCCGCCGGATCTATGTTTGTACTCGCTGCCTGAGATCAGGCAAAGTTCAAAGAGCCATATAACCTTAAGAAGCCTTAGTTCAGCCTAAGGCTTTTGCTTTTTTATAGTCGCTATTTCCTCCTGAGTAAAACCATATACTTCATTACAGAAGTTACAACACACCTCTAACTTACCTACACTTGCTTCAATCTCCTGCAATTCTTCAGATGATAAACTGGCCATTATGCGGGCCAAACGCTCATGACTGCAGTTGCACTTAAACTGCAAAGGCTTTTCTCCTACTAGTTTATAGGGTATATCCTGCATAATCTGTTCCATGATTTCTTCTAAAGAAGACGATTTATCCAAGAGATAACTAATAGGTCCCAGTGAAAAAACTTGCCGTTCTATTTTCTCCAACACCTTATCATCGGCTCCGGGCATAGCCTGGACAAAAAGCCCCCCGGCTGCCTTTATGGATAAATCAGGAGCTACCAGCACACCTAACGATATTAGGGAAGGAATCTGTTCAGAGACTAAAAAATAGTTGGCAAAATCCTCCCCTATTTCACCACTCACCAGTGGAACTCTGCCTATAAAGGGCTGTCTTAGCCCCATATCCTTTATAACCTCTAAAAAGCCGTCCCGGCCTACCAGTGCCCCTACGGCAAGTTTACCAGGGGATTGGGGAGGTAAATCCGCCTGAGGATTAGAAATCAAGGCTCTACCGTTGCCATGGGCATCAGCGGTAGCCACAATTGGTCCAGAAATACCTCCACCATCGATTCTGACCGTTAAGGTATCCTTGTCACCTTTAAGATCACTACCCATCATTAAAGCCGCAGTAAGAACACGCCCCATTGCCGCCGAAGCGGTGGCGGAGGTCTGGTGGCGCTGGTGGGCTTCTTGTACAGCCCCGGTAGTATGAGATAGTATGAGGCGAACCTGTTGGTCCCCATCAACGGCTTTTATTAAGTAATCCTTGTTGAGCATAATTGTAGTGCCTTTCTTTAAGCTGATTTCTCCTTAGTAATTATACCCGTAATTATACTATTTTCAAAAACAAGTTGAAAAGCAAGGCAGGATTTACTAATAAAGTCTGGAAGAATAAGGACAAAAGCTTTATTAGAAGGAGGAAATAGACTTGGCTATCTATGAATTCGAAGGTAAACGGCCAATTATAGGGGTCTCATCCTTTATACATCCCCAAGCGGTGGTAATTGGTGAGGTGGAAATAGGTGATAACTGTTATATCGGCGCCGGGGCTGTAGTACGAGGTGATTATGGTAAAATCGTGGTGGGCAGCGGCAGCAATATCCAAGAAAACTGTACCTTACATTCTGAGCCAGATACTATAGCTATTTTGGAGGAAAACGTATTGGTAGGACACGCGGCCATTGTACATGGTCCCTGCCTTATCAAGCACAACGCTACTATTGGAATGGGTTCTATAGTCTCTTCCAATACTGAAGTGGGAGAGGAAAGCCTGTTGGCTGCCGGTAGTATACTCCCCCCCGGGAAAAGCGTTCCTCCTAGAAAAATAGCCATGGGTAATCCAGCCCGGGTAGTAAAAGATATGGATGATTATAACTTGGTTTATAATCAGGTAGCGGTTAAGCTCTATCAAGATCTGGCCCAACGCTGTACAAATGGATTAAAGTTAATCGAAGAGTAATCCCAGCCCTTTGAGAACCGCTGTACAACAATTTTAAGAAAACCTTAGTCAGAAGGACTGCCCTTGGTTGGCAGTCCTTCTTTTCTATCCGCGCAGTTGCTTATATTTTTGATCCAAGCCTGTCTTGACCTGAGGGGGCACCAGGGAACTCACATCTCCGCCCAGGAGAGCGGCTTCTTTCACTCCACTGGAACTGACAAACACATGGTCAGTGTCTGCCATTATAAAAATAGTATCAACCTCCGGGATAAGGCGCTTGTTCATCATGGCCATGTGCATTTCGTACTCGAAATCAGTCATGGACCTTAGCCCACGGATAATGGCGCATGCCTCCTTTTCCCTTAAATAGTTGGCCAATAACCCACTGAAACAGTCTACTTCTATATTTTCCATATGCCGGGTACTCTCTTTTATCAAAGCCACTCGCTCATCCAAGGTAAAAAGTGCCTTTTTGGTAATGTTATGTACCACAGCAATAATAATCTTATCAAAAAGCCGACTGCTCTTTTCTATTATATCGATATGCCCATTAGTAACCGGGTCAAAACTACCTGGGTATACTGCTACCCGCACTTGCTGTCCTCCTTTCCGTTCGGATTACCGTAACCGATTGCTCCGATTATCTTTCGATTCCAATATACCATTTCCCTGCCTTATTCCTCATTTTGCCCAAAATAAAACACGGGAGTACACAACTCCCGTGTTTATAAACAAAATTTTCTGCCGGTTTACTGCTGTTAAGCACTCCTTCTATAAAACCGGAACACCCACAGTCATCAACCGGATGATCCTATAACAAGCTATTCTAAGGATTTAGTCTCTGGCTACGATAAGAGCAGTCCCCTGTCCTCCACCTATACAAAGAGTCGCCAATCCGGTTTTGCTGTTTCTCCTCTGCATTTCATACAGTAGTGATACTAGAATTCTGGTTCCAGAAGCACCGATGGGATGACCCAAAGCAATAGCTCCCCCATTGACATTGACTTTCTCCATGGTGTTTTCCCAGCCCAGATCGCGAGCCACAGCGATAGATTGAGCCGCAAAAGCTTCATTGGCCTCGATCAAGTCTATATCCTCTATAGATAAACCTGCTTTTTCTAAAGCTTTGCGGGTAGCTGGTACCGGTCCCACTCCCATAATCTTAGGATCAACACCACCTGAAGCATAACTGACTACTTTAGCCATGGGTTTAATTCCTAATTCATCAGCTTTTTCCTTGCTCATAACAATAACAGCTCCCGCACCGTCATTGATGCCCGATGCGTTACCAGCAGTTACGGTACCATCTTTCTTAAAGGCGGGTCTGAGTTGGCTTAGCTTTTCGGCAGTAGTGGCCCGGGGATGTTCATCAGTATCAAATACGATGTCACCTTTTTTAGATGGGATTACTACCGGTACTATCTCGTCCTTAAACCTTCCCTCAGCAAGGGCTTTAGCGGCTAAATCCTGACTGCGCAAACCAAAAGCATCCTGTTCTTCACGGGTAATGCCATACTTTTCGGCTACATTTTCCGCGGTAATGCCCATATGGTAATCATTAAAGGCGTCCCACAGACCATCTCTAATCATTACATCCACCAGAGTTCCATTGCTCATCCTATAGCCAAAACGAGCCTTTTCTAAGGCAAAGGGAGCTGCCGACATGTTTTCCATACCACCCGCCAGGATAATATCTGCATCACCGGCTTTGATTACCTGGGTAGCCAAACTAACGGAACGTAAACCAGAACCGCACACTTTATTAATAGTGAAGGCAGGTACTGTTTCCGGTATACCAGCCTTTATGGCTGACTGGCGAGTTACATTCTGTCCCTGAGCAGCCTGTAAAACACAGCCGAAAATCACTTCGTCAATTTGATCGGCTGAAAGTCCCGCCCTTTTGATAGCTTCTTGCATTACCAAGGCACCCAAATCCACAGCCTTGGTATCCTTAAGCTTTCCTCCAAAGGTCCCTACCGGTGTTCTACAGGCACCAACTAATACTACCTCCCGACTCATTATAAAATTCCTCCTTTAATGATTGATTTATCCACTACTCAAAACATTGTTATAGATTTTGATATAATAAATGCCTCATTTGTGAAAGTTGCCCTGTTGATAATTTACTGAATACTATGATTATTCTTTACCAATTATAATTGTACCCCTCTTGTGCCGGTCCTGCAATACACTTCGGATTTCAATTCTTAGCTCCACTAGGTAACAAAATCTGCCTTCTTGCCGATAATGGGTATTTATTTCATAACAGCTTCATTGTTTTCCAGCAGGTTTCATTTCTCCCCGGCTCAATTGACAGCCTTTCAGGATTGTCTCTACCGACTCACCTTAAGGTGCTATTGTCTCTAGGTCCACTTCAGTAATGGTCGACCTATCTTGCTTAGGCCAATCCCACTATTTTGCCTCCTTGATAGACTAGAAAACACACTATCCAAGCCAAGGCAATTGTATACCCAACAGTAAAAAGCGGCCATTTCCAGCTATTGGTTTCTCGTTTGATTACGGCGATGGTAGCAATACATGGAATATATATCAGTGTAAACAACATCAATATATAGGCAGTAAATGGAGTAAATCCCGATTGCTCTCGGGCTCTCTGAGCAAAACTCTTGACTGCCACGTCTTCTTCTCCGGCTAAAGCTTCTTCATCTTCGATGCTATAAAGAGTCCCCAGTGTGCTCACCACCACTTCTTTGGCAGCAAAACCAGCCACTAAAGCAACACCAGTCTTCCAATCAAACCCCAAGGGAGTAAGTACTGGCTCTATGGCCTTGCCCATACGACCTGCATAACTCTGCTCCATCTGTAGAGCTGCGCTGGTATATTCATTGCCGTTGACGTCTGCTGTGGGAAAAGTAAACAGTCCCCAGATGAGAATGGAAGCCGCCAAAATAATGGTGCCTGCCTTTTTTAGATAAAGCCAAGCTCTTTCCCACATATGCATAAGAACGTTTTTAAGACTAGGAAGCCTATAAATGGGCAGTTCCATAACAAAAGGTTCTGATTCTCCCCGCAATAGCCAGGTCCTAAATACCTTAGCCATTAACATAGCTAGAATAATACCAATGATATAGATGGAGAATAAAACATTTCCTGCTACTTTAGCGGGAAAGAATGCAGATATCAACAGGGTATAAACGGGTAACCGGGCACCACAGCTCATTAGAGGAGTTACCAGAATAGTGGCCAGACGGTCTTTAGGGTTCTCAAGAGTTCTGGTAGCCATTATAGCCGGTACAGTACAACCAAAACCGATAAGCATAGGTACAAAGGATTTTCCATGTAAACCAACCCTATGCATCAACTTATCCATAACAAATGCAGCCCGGGCCATATATCCGGTGGCTTCAAGAAAGGCAATCCCTAAAAATAGTAAGAGAATATTGGGTAAGAATACTATTACTCCGCCTACACCGCCGATGATACCGTCAACTATTAGAGACTTCAATAATCCTTCATCCATATGGTTGGCAACCCATCCGCCCAAAGCTGTAAAACCGGCCTCTATCCACTCCATTAGCGGTGCTCCTAGAGTAAATGTCAGCTGAAACAATAACCACGTAATCCCCAAAAATATCGGCAAAGCCAGTGCCCTATTCAATAATACCTTGTCAATTAATTCGGTTACAGTAATCTGATCGCTGCCCGTGAAAGTAACCGCTTCCCGGCAAGCTCCACGGATAAATCCATACCGTCCATCCACCACTACCAATTCAGGATCGTCATGTAACATTTCTCTTATTCTATCCCGGCTTTTATCTACGACGGCCAATATCTTCTCACCACCAGCCCAGCTGTTTACCTTTCTCACTATCTCCTGGTCGTATTCCAGTAGTTTCACAGCCAGCCAGCGTAAAGGATAAGTTGGATTACCCGCGTAGCTGCTGTCATTTCCAGCAGCCACTTGAACATTGAGCACTTGACTATCAGCCAGCATACCTTGAAGGATGGCTAACTCCTCTTCTACTTCATGACGATACTTTACCGTTTTAGGAGTCATATTTATACGGCCTTGAACACTCTCTAACGCCATGTCCAGCAGTTCCATGGTTCCCTGATTCTTGGTACCTATCAAAGTAACCATGGGTACTCCCAACAACTGTGATAGAAGGTTATGCTGTATGTTAATGCCGTTTTTCTCGGCAATATCCATCATATTTAAAGCTAATACTAAGGGAACCTCTAATTCCTTTAACTGAGTGGTCAAGTACAGATTGCGTTCCAGATTAGAAGCATCCAAAATATTGACGACTACATCAGGTTTCTCCTCGATTATCACATTACGAGCCACTACTTCGTCTGGAGAATAGGCGGTCAGGCTGTAAGTACCAGGTAAATCGATTACTTTAATATCGTAACCTTTATATATTACCCTGCCTTCTTTTCGTTCTACAGTAACTCCAGGATAATTACCCACGTGTTGACGAGCTCCGGTTAAATTGTTAAAAATAGTGGTCTTTCCTGAATTAGGATTGCCCGCCAAAGCTATAGTAATAGTTTTTTTCGACATCAAAGGTTCCCTCCGCAATTATTCTAAAATAATGCCATCTGCTTCCTCTTTTCTCAATGACAGGTGATTGCCTCTCAGTTTAATTTCCGCCGGGTCACCGAGGGGGGCATAACGTTCCATTTCAACTTCCACTCCAGGCACTATCCCCATGTCTATGATACGTCTTTTAATAGCACCATTGCCGACGAGCCTGGCTACCTTGGCCTTTTCCCCAGGCATTAAATTTTTAAGGCTTTTCATTACCATCACTCCTCCCCGTTTCTATCCAGTTCAATTACTCGAGGCTGGGGCATAGCAGATTGGCAGCAGCTATTGCATTCCTGGCTGCACTCCCCACAGTCCTGGTTAAATAACTTCCTCACTCTATTGACAATAATCACCAGGGCTAAAACTAATATTGCACCTATACATAATTGCTCCATGATCTTACCTCCTCAGTGTTAGGGATCCATACCTTTCATCCTAAAAGACTAATACTAAATATATTTTGTTGTATTTTCTATTTGATATTGATTATCATTATCAGCCTAAATGTAGTCTATTTATACTCCATTTTTTCGAATTGTTCAAGAGCTTTTGGCAATGAAATTTAAAGCATTGCTGAAATAAACTCACCAAACAAGTTCGGTTTCTTACCAATAAAAAAGAAAACCTCCCGAAAACAGTTGAGGAGGTTTTCTTTTGGTAAGCGTATAATAATTATTTATTTTACTGCATGGTCTGCCAAAGTACTTCAGCTACATCAAAGACCTTGGTCTTTTCTTCAGCTCCAGCTCCTTTGACACCGTCATCGATCATGGTTAAACAGAATGGACAGTTAGTAATTACCATTTCAGGGGCGGGAGCCAGCAATTGATCGGTACGTGTGTCATTGATTCTCTTATAACCCTCAACAGCGTGTTCTTCCATCCACATCCGTCCACCACCAGCGCCACAGCAGAATCCAAACTGCTTTGATTTATCAATTTCAATGATGTTTCCACCTGCTGCTTTAATTACATTACGCGGCTGGTCATAAACATGATTGTGACGTCCCAAGAAACAGGAGTCATGATAGGTAACTCTGGTATTCAAGGATTTTTCTGGTTTTAACTTGCCCTCAGCTACTAATTTGGCCAGTATCTCTGTATAGTGATATACTTCGTAATTTCCATTCATCTGTGGATACTCGTTCTTCAAAGTGTTGTACCCATGAGGACATACCACGATAATTTTCTTGACGCCATAATTATTGAAGGTGTCGATATTCTGCTGCGCCAAAGTCTGGTACAGGTATTCATTGCCCAGACGACGTGCCGAGTCACCGCAACAGTATTCTTCCACACCCAGATATCCAAAGCTGACACCTGCTTTATTTAACAGTTTAACCAGTGCTTCGCCCACCCTCTTATAACGATCATCGAAGGAAACGGCGCAGCCAGCGTACAGCAGGTATTCAAATTCTCCGCAATCCTCGGGTAATAAATTAACCATCTCCCGAACACCCCGCTCATCCAGCCAGGCTGCTCGGTTAGCAAAACCAACACCCCAGGGATTGTAGTTACGCTCCATATTGGTTAAAGCCATTTGCACTTCATTAGGCATATCACCCTGCCACATCACTAAATTACGGCGCATTTCAACAATCTTGGGAATGTGCTCGATGAACATGGGACAATGTTCCATGCATGCCCGGCAATTGGTGCAGTCCCAAATAACATCTGTAGTAACCACGTCGTAAAGCAAGCTCTTTTCCATGGGGCTGACTTCTTCAGCAGCTTCTTCGGTCATAGCTACTACATCAGCTTCTTCAGGCTGATCCTTCAGGGCTAGCAAATAGGGAGCCTTTTCGTCTAAGTGTTCCTTCATATGCTGAATAAGAGTGATTTTAGGATTCAGTTGCTTGCCAGTATTATAGGCTGGACAGTTCTCCTGACACCGGCCACAACGAATACAGGCATCTAAATCTAGCAAGTCCTTCCATCCGAACTCTTCGATATTCTCTACACCGAAAGTTTCTGCCTCTTCAATGTTTTCAACCATGCGTACCGCTGAGGGACCTAAGTCGCGGAATACATAGTTGAGCATGCCGGAAAATATGTGCCATAGTTTGGTGAATGGGATAAGGGCTATTAACAGGAATGCAGTTGCCATGTGGAACCACCAAAGAATACGGTGCCACATTAATACCGGTTCCAGAGAAGCGTTGGCAAAAGGCATAGCAAACAGCCATCCGATCGGAGATGCCACCTGTTCGTAGGCAATCTGCTCCATAGTAGTAGACAGCTTAATTTGGGCCGCAATACGAAGGCCTTCAATAACGAAGCCAAAGAACAAAACGACAAATACTAACAGGATGATCCAGCCATCAGAGGCCTTGTTATCATTAAGGCGATCCGGTTTTTGTATGTAACGAACTATTGCCAGGCCGATAATCCCAATCAAGGCAAGCAGTCCGAGAACATCGACGAATAAAGAGAAACCGATATAAGATGCACCCTCAATATGCGGCCAGCCTATCCAGTAATGAGCGGCATCCACACCGGCAGCCAAAGCAAGTACAACAAAGCCCCAGAAAAGCAGGGCATGCATCATGCCGGCCAGTGGTTTTCGTATAACCCTGGCTTGGGCAAATGTATAGCCAAGCCATGATAAAATACGGGCCCCTACTTGATCATTACGATGAATTTCTCCCTTGGCCAGTGTCCAGACTTGATAACGTTTGTAGATGCCATACAGCAAAACCCCTATCGGAATGAACATGAATATATATATCAGCCATTCATAAGGGATATTGGCTCCTACAATCCGCATGGGAACATCATAGCCGCCTTCGAGTGGATGATATCCAAAAATCATCGAAAACTTCCCTCCTTAAACAACCACAGGTTAATACTGGATATACGTAAAGCATATCCAGTAATAACCGTTTATTCCCCCCCTGTGTGAGACCTTATTTCTTAAGCTCTTCGCACAGCAGCGGTACAACTTTGAAGAGGTCACCAACTACGCCGAAATCAGCCACATTGAAAATGGGGGCTTCGGGGTCAGTATTGATAGCGGCGATAAACTTAGAAGAAGACATGCCAGCCAGATGCTGAATGGCTCCGGATATTCCAGCAGCAATGTACAAGTTGGGGTTAACTACTTTACCAGTCTGTCCGACCTGAAGTTCATGGCCCAGCCAGCCAGAGTCAATAGCTGCACGGGATCCACCCACAGCAGCTCCCAGAAGATCAGCTAACTCTTCCACTATTTTAATGCCCTCGGGACCTTTACATCCACGTCCGCCGGATACCACTACATCAGCCTCAGTAAGTTCAGGCCGAGCAGATACGGTGGGCTCGAAACTCTTAACGGTCTGATAGACATCAGCATCTGTAGCCGCTACCGCCGGTTTAACTACTTCGCCAGCACCTGCGCCTTCCACTACTTCAAATACACCAGCGCGAACTGTTGCCAGAATGGGGCTGGTAGTAATTTCCACCTTGGCAAGAGCTTTACCAGCATAGATAGCACGGGTAAATACTCCTTTGCCAGCACTGATTTCAGCATCAATAACATCAGTTGCTAAACCAGCTTCCAGCTTTTGTGCCAGCCGGGAGGCAAAATCTCTGCCATTAAAAGTGTGTGCAAACAGGATAGCATTAGGATTGTATTCCTGAATCATAGCTGCTATCTGGGCTACAAAAGCACCTGTGTTGTAGTTGGCAAATACATCACCTTCCACAACGTAGACTTTATCAGCACCATATTTAGCAAAATCAGCAGCCAGGCCTTCAACGCCTTTGCCAAAAACCACTGCACTAACTTCATCACCAAAAGTCTTAGCTTTGGAAATCATTTCGTAGGTAACTTTACGAACGTTTCCATCTCTTTGTTCGACAAATACCCAAGTTCCGGCCATCGATTACCCTCCTTTATATCTCATACCATTATTTCAGGCAAAACTATTTTACTTCTACCTTAACGGTATTCTTCATCCAGTCGCCCAGTTTGGCTGCAGCAACATCGGGATCTTCTTCGATCTTAACACCAGCTGTCTTAGCAGGCGGCAGGGAGAATTCCACAATTGTAGACTTGGCGTCAGCAGCTACGGCATCAATGGTTGCGACCGGTTTTTTCTTAGCCTGCATGATACCCTTCATGGAAGGATAACGAGGCTCATTCCAGCTTACCTGACTGGAAATAACCGCCGGAATGCTTACTTCAGTAACCTGAGTTCCGCCATCAGCTTCACTAGTGCAAACAGCCTTGCCATCAGCAATTTCAATGTTGGTAATTACGTTTACATGCGGTAATCCCAGAATTTCTGCGATACGGGTAGGCACCTGTGAGGATCCATCATCAGCTGCGACATGACCTGCGAGGATTAAATCGGGATTTTCGTCTTTGATAGCAGCTGCCAAGGCAACAGCTCTCTGGTATTCATCAGCAGCAGTATCTTGTTTCACCAGGATACCCCGGTCAGCACCCATGGCTAGGGCAGTACGAATGGCATCCATGGCTTTGTCAGCACCCGCTGATAGAACCACTACTTCCTTAGCGATGCCCTTTTCCTTCAATTGGATTGCACCTTCCACAGCCACTTCGTCATAAGGATTAATGATCAGATTGATACCTGCATCAGATATCTTGCCATCCTTTAATTCGATTTTGGCTTCGGTGTCAAATGTTTGCTTCACACATACCAGAACCTTCAAGTTCATTCCTCCTTTTCCAACTCATTAATTGTTCATTAAAATACTAACCTAAACCCCTCACAACTCGCAGACATAATTGATGACAGAAATTTACACCACCACCCCCATGTTGAATCTCTATCGGTTGCCCACCGGCAAATTACCGCCTTACTTAAAAATATTTGGCTAAAAAAATAGCACATCAAAATATTGATTCGCTATATATGTAGCATTTCCTGCAAAGGTGGAAAATTTGTAGCAGCCTAAGCTCAATTTCCTTTTTGGTAAAAAAAGGTGGCTATCGTCTTTAACCCCAGTTCCCGGGCTAGAAATATCTGTTCAGTACTGCCAATAAAAAGAACACCTCCATTAGTTAGTGAATCTGTGAACCGTTGATAGAGGCGGTTTTTAGTCTCCTCAGTAAAATATATCACCACATTGCGGCATAGTATAAGGTCAAAACCATGGCCGAACGGTTCTCGCAGCAAATCGTGCCGTTTAAATGTTATCATACTGCGGAGTTCCTCGCTGACCTGATATTTATCACCCTGATTGATAAAATAGCGATTGAGATATGCTGGGGGAATACCCTGAACCGCTTTGGAACTGTAAATACCCTGCATAGCCCGGTTTAGGACGTCCTGATCCAGGTCCGTTGCTAGAATTTTATCGGTTAAGGGTATGCGTTTTTCCTTAAATATCATTGCCAGTGAATATGGTTCTTCCCCAGTAGAACAACCTGCACTCCATACCCGCAATGATTTTCTGTCAGCTAGCAACAAAGGCAAAATTTGATTTTGCAAGACGCTCCAGTGGTTAGCATTACGAAAGAACTCGGACACGTTAATAGTAATATGCTCAAGAAACCTTTTATATATTGGTGCATCATTTTTAATTAACTCTAAAAAAGACTTGTAATCACTTGCTCCAGCTGAGCGCATAAAACTATTAATGCGCCTTTCCATCTGTGGTCTTTTATATGCGGTTAAATCTATACGGCTTAAGTCTTCAAACTTGCTAATAAACCATTCCCAACTGTTTTCTACCAATAATCTCACCTCTGGCCAACTTCATCCAGAGCTTCATCAACGGCTTCAATGGTAATATCTACATCTTCCAATTCATGAGCGCAAGAAACAAAACACACTTCGAATTGGGATGGTGGCCAATATACTCCCCGTTTTAATAAGGCTCGGTGAAAACGACCATAAAACTCTGTGTCACTGGTTTTGACATGATCATATGAATTAACCGCATTCTCGGTAAAAAACACTGTGAACATAGAAGTGAGCTGATTAATTTCAAACAGATAATCGTGCTCTTCAAAAACTGGTTTAAGTTTATTAGTTAAATAGTAAGTAACTACCTCCAAGCGATCATACCAGTCCGAATTTTTCAACTCTTTCAATGTGGCTAGCCCAGCAGCCATAGCTAGAGGATTTCCTGATAAGGTTCCTGCTTGATAGACACTTCCACTAGGAGAAACCATTTGCATAATATCCCGTCGTCCACCGTAAGCTCCAACCGGTAAACCTCCTCCGATTATTTTGCCAAGGGTCGTAAGATCAGGGCGGATATTTATAAGGTTTTGAAATCCTCCAAAACAAGTGCGAAAACCGGTAATTACCTCATCGAAAATCAACAGGCTTCCATACAGTTCCGTAATGCGGCGCAATTCTTTCAAAAACTGAGGTTCAGGCAGAACCAAGCCCATATTGGCGGCTACCGGCTCTATGATAACTGCAGCAATGTCCTGACCATAACGACGAAATTGCTGTTCGACTGAAGATATATCATTGTATACAGCCACTAAAGTCTTTTCCGCCAACACTTCTGGAACTCCAGGACTAGTAGGAACACCAGTGGTCATCATACCTGACCCAGCTTTTATCAGAAAGCTGTCGGCATGTCCATGATAACATCCTTCAAATTTCAGGATAAGCTGTCGGCCTGTATATGCTCTGGCCAGTCTAATAGCACTCATAGTCGCCTCGGTTCCCGAGTTAACCATCCTCACCATTTCCATGGAAGGTATAGCTTCGCATATGAGCCGGGCCAGTTCAACCTCAGTTTCACAAGGTGCTCCGTAACTGATCCCCTTCGATGCCGCCTCATGAATGGCCTCAACCACAGCCGGATAGCTGTGGCCCAAAATCAAAGGTCCCCATGAACATACATAGTCTATGTATTCATTGCCATCCACATCCCATATGCGACACCCCTGGCCTTTATTAATAAAAACAGGATTTCCTTGTACCGCCCCGAAAGCACGCACCGGACTGTTTACTCCCCCAGGAATATACTTATTGGCAATGGAAAATAATTCGTCTGACTTGCTAGTGTTCATTTACCAATCTCCCCCTAATACTATTTCCATCCCTTGATAACACTAAAAAAATTTCATGCTGGTCTTCTTGTATTCCTGTAAACTTTCCAGTACTACGTAATCTTTGACGTCCCGGTAGTGAGACAATCTCTCCAACCGCTCCTGCAGTTCCTCGGGTGAGCGGGCATGGATCATGGTGAAAAGGTTATAAGGGAAATCCTCAGGAACCTGCCGCCAATAACAATGGCTTACATGGGCATCTCCGGCAAAAAACGTACCCACTTTATCAGCCTTATCAGCATCTACTTGCCAGGCCACCATAGCATTAACTGTAAAACCTGCTTCCCGATGCCTCAGAACCGCGGCTAATCTCCTGATCAAACCTTGGTCATGCAGCCATTGAATCCGCTGTACAATTTGTTCTTCGCTGATTCCCAATCTATCCGCCAAGGGAGTATAGGGGCTGGATTCTAAGGGAATATCCCCCTGCAGGTACTGAATAATCTGAATATCAGTATCAGTCAGCATAATCATCCTCCCCCATCGGCAGACTTAATCTAATTTTATAAACTTTCTCCGCTGGCATGGTATGTATTATGACTCCCAAATCATTTTCTAGACGCCGTAAAGTGTCTTCCGCTTCCCTTTGAGAAGGCGCTGTTATTGTAAACCACAGATTCAGCCGGTGATTGCGCTGGTAGTTATGAGTCACACCCGGTTCCTCACTAATATGCGCGGCTACCTGATCTAATCTCTCCTCTTCTACTTCACAGGCGCACAATACCGAGTAATAACCTATACTTCGCGTATCCATAACTCCGCCTATTCTTCTTATAACACCGGTATCTTTTAAGTGTTGAATGCGCTGTAGCAGAACTGCCTCATCAATACCAAGTATATCTGCAAGTTCATGAAAAGGGTGTACACTAATAGGAAACTCGTTTTGAAGAAGATCGAGAATCTTCCGGTCCAGAGAAGTCAACATCATTATCTTTCCCATCCTGGCGGATTATAGAGACACCACTCATCCTCCGCCATAATATTGCCATTACTATAATAATAAGCCCGTGCCCGGCAGCCTCCGCAACGCTCCCGGTAATCACAGATACCGCATTTTCCTTCGTACTCCATAGTTCGCAGCTTTTGTAAGATAACATTCTCCTTCCAAATCTCATCAAAAGGAGTTTGTTTGACATTTCCCAAAGAAATATCAAGGTATGCACAAGGCTGAACATCGCCCTTGGGGCTGATAATACAATAGCTTATCCCTGCCAAACAGCCTTTACTGAATCGCAGAGGAATACCCTTCTTATCCGCCACCCTAATGAATTGGGGAGCACAGGTAGGTTTGATTTCAATAGGAGACGTTTTCTGTTTTTCCATTAAGCGAGCTATGGTCTTTTCATAAGCCGCCACCCGAAGGGCTTCCTCCTCTATGTTTTTCCCCCGTCCGGTAGGAACCAAAAAGAAAACATGATGCGCCATAGCTCCAATCTCTATTGCATAATCCGTAATGCTTTCTAGCTCATCAACATTCCAGTCCATCACTGTGGTGTGAATCTGAAAGGGCAAGTTGGCTTTTTTAAGGTTGAACATCCCCTGTACAGCCAGATCGAAAGCATGCTCTAGCTTACGAAAGCCATCGTTTTTGTTAGGATCCAAACTATCGAGACTTACCCCGGCAGCCATGAATCCAGCCCTTTTAAGCTCCTGTGCTACTTCCTCGGTGATTAATGTACCGTTGGTCCCCAATACCACTCTCAGCCCTTTATCAGTAGCATAACGAGCTAATTCATAGATATCAGGGCGCATCAAGGGTTCACCACCGCTAAAAATCATAATCTTAAAGCCGGCTCGAACCATCCCGTCAATCAAATTTCGCGCCTGATCGGTAGTCAGTTCCTCATCTAAACGAGCCCCGGCATCACGGTAGCAATGGTCACAAAACATATTGCACTGATTGGTGGTGTTCCATGAAACCAGCATATATTTATAAGCCAGACGGATGTGCCCGGCTTAAAAACACCTCCTCCAACTAACCTTTCAGCCAACGGGCTGCATCCAGTGCCGCATAAGTAATTATCATATCCGCACCAGCCCGCTTAATGCTGGTCAAAATCTCCAAAGTAGCCTTTTCTTCATCTAGCCAACCATTAGATGCAGCGGCTTTAAGCATGGCATACTCACCGCTCACATGATAAGCTGCGGTTGGATACTTAAAAGTATCTTTGACTTCCCTAATAATATCAAGATAAGCTAGAGCCGGTTTTACGATAACAATATCGGCCCCCTCTTCGATATCTAAGGCAACCTCCCGAAGAGATTCCAAACGATTCGCTCCGTCCATTTGATAAGTCTTGCGATCACCGAACTGAGGAGCAGATTCAGCCGCATCACGAAATGGTCCGTAAAGGGCCGAAGAATACTTGGCTGCATAGGCCATAATGGGTAAATGAGCATAGCCCCCCTCATCCAATGCTTTACGGATAGCTCCCACTCGACCGTCCATCATATCAGAAGGTGCCACCATATCGCATCCCGCCTTAGCATGGGACAGAGCTTCCCGGGCTAATAAATCCAAAGTAATATCATTTACTACCTGTCCATTCTCGTCTAATGCACCGCAATGGCCGTGATCCGTGTATTCACACATACACACATCGGTTATGACAATAGTCTGGGGACTCAGTTTCTTAATTTCTCTGATAGCCTGTTGAACTACCCCATCATTCTGCCAAGCACTGGTGCCAAGAGCATCTTTGACCTCAGGAATACCGAACAACAACACCGCCGGTATTTCTAATTCAGCTAATTGTTGAACCGGCTCCAATAACCTATCTACCGAATATTGAAATACTCCGGGCATTGACGCAACAGGTATTCGTTTGTTTTCTCCATATACTACAAAAAGAGGATAAATAAAATCATTACTGGTTAACCAAGTCTCCCGCACCATATTGCGCAGGGTTGGTGTAGAACGAAGTCTTCTGAGACGCTGACTTGGGAAAGCCACTTGATGTTCCCCCTATCCAGTTAGTTCTTCAGCTGTCAAATAGCAGGCTGGGTCTTCAGCCCATAGGTCACCGTAAACCGCTCGGGCTCGAATCCGGCACCCTGAACATAGCGATTTATAAGTACATTCACCACAACGCCCTTTAACATGCTTTTCCTTTTCCCGCAGCATAACCATCAGCTCATCATCGGAATTCCAGATTTCCGAAAAAGGCCTTTCCCGCACATTACCTACTGTGTAGTCCTGCCAAAACTGACAGGGGTGCACATTGCCACGGGGATCAACATTGGCAAACTTGGTTCCTGCCGAACATCCCCCATGCATCTCTAATAAGTTAATTATTTCCTCTGCCCTATCCGGCTCCTGCTTACGAATACGGTTCAATAGGTATATACCGTCGGCATGGTTATCCGTGGTCAGTATCTCAACCTGTACGCCTCTTTGGTGCAGATCTATAGTGCGTTGGCTTAAGAAATCCAAGATTTGCCTGGTTTCTTCCAGACTGGTGTCCATATCAGCCATTTCTGCTCCCCGGCCTGCATATACTAGGTGATACATACAGAAACGAGGTATATTCTCTTTCTCCACAATATCCAGTATCTCCGGCAAATCGGCTTGATTATAGCGATTAACAGTAAACCTGATCCCGGTTTTAATCCCTTCACTCATGCAAGCGTGAATGCCTTTTAAGGCTGCGGCAAACGCTCCGGGCATATTGCGAAACTCATCATGGGTAGAAGGTTTTCCATCAATGCTTATGCCCACATATTGAAAACCCGCCTCTTTGATCTGCCGGGCTATGTTCTGATCTATCAGCGTGCCATTGCTGGAGATGACTGGTCGCAGACCTAGATCAGCCGCCATTCTGCCCAATTCAAAAATATCCTTGCGTATCAGAGGCTCCCCTCCGGAGAACAACAAAACCGGTGCTTTCATATTGGCCAGATCAGTTATAAAGGCTTTTGCTTCATCAGTAGTCAGTTCGTCTTGATACCGGCGGTCTTCCGCACTAATATAACAGTGCCGGCAACGTAAGTTACAGCGGTTGGTCATGTTCCATACTACTAACGGCCGATTCTGGTTGGAAAACTGCAGCAGCTCCGGGGGCACTTCCCCTTCAATGGAACTGTGCTTTATAACATCAGATACTGTGGCTGTACCACACAATAATTTGGTGCATCCAATCATAGTATTAGTCCTCCCTGCTAGCTTTGCTCTCCTCTACGAGAGCCTCAACCAAACCCTGGATAGTATATTCAGAGGCATGTATGTCTACAGTAAACCCGTATTGTCGTGCTGTATCAGCCGTAATAGGCCCAATACAGGCTACCTTAGTATTATGATTAATTCGTGCTATATTCTCTCTGCCCACGATTTTAACAAAGTTATGTACCGTTGACGAACTGGTAAAAGTCAAATAATCCATTAATCCCTGTTTAATATTTTCCAAAGTTTTCTGGCTCACCGATAAAGACGTTATCGCTTCGTATAGAAAAACTTCATTTACGTGCCGCCCCGCCTTTTTCAGCTCATCGGGCAAAATAGTCCGGGCTCCTCGAGCCCGGGGCAGCAGTACCCACTGTCCCGGTTTACTCAGGGAAAGCAGAGCCCTGATGATTCCTTCTGCTCGATACTCCTCAGGAACAACTTCTACTTTTAATCCTCTTCGGGTCAGTTGCTCCTGGGTCGCTGGCCCGATAGCTGCCAGCTTAATCCCCTTTAAATCACGGATATCATATCCGCATCCTATCAGTTCCTCAAAGAAAATATCTACCGCATTTACACTAGTAAACACCAGCCAGTCGTAACTGTCCAGATGACTTAAAGCATTATGCAATCCACTGAGATTGGCTTCCTTTTTTATCTCAATAGCCGGGAATTCAATAGCTTCTCCTCCTAAATCTACAATCCTATCCACCAGCTGACTAGCCTGGGCTCGGGAACGGGTTACCACAATTCGTTTGCCCCATAAGGGTTTGTTCTCAACCCAGCTCAATTCCGCACGCAGTTGGACCACTTCACCTACCACTATAACAGCGGGAGGCTGAAAATCATGTTCCCGCACCAAATCGACTATATTATCCAGGGTACCAGCTAAAACCTCCTGCTCCGGTAGGGTTCCCCAGCGAATCAAAGCTACCGGGGTTTGGGGATCCCGGCCATGACTGATCAAATTCTGACAAATGAAGGGTAAGTTTTCTACCCCCATGAGAAAAACCAAGGTTCCGATACCAGGGGCTATATGTTCCCAGCGAATAGAGCTTTCTTTTTTACCAGGTTTTTCGTGGCCGGTAATGACAGCAAAACTGGAGGTCATATCACGGTGGGTTACCGGTATCCCAGCATAAGCTGGTACAGCAATGGCTGAAGTCACTCCAGGTACTACTTCAAAATCCAAGCCATGCTGGCGTACATACTGCGCCTCTTCTCCTCCCCGCCCGTATAAAAAGGGATCCCCCCCTTTTAAGCGGGCCACTATCAAACCCTGGGAGGCCTTTTCCACCAGTAGTTGGTTGATCTGCTCCTGGGAAAGAGCATGGCGGCCTGAGGCTTTGCCTACATAAATTTTCTCGGCATCACTTCTGGCCATATTCAGTAGAGTGTCCCCCACCAGACGGTCGTAGATGATAACATCTGCTTGTTGCAGGATACGCTGTCCTTTTAGAGTAAACAGGCCAGGGTCTCCCGGCCCCGCACCGATTAGGTAAACTACACCTTTTTTCTTCATTAAATTAATCCTCCATGGTCCTTATGGAGTTGAGAATATTTTCAGCTCCTGCTCCCAGCATCTGCTCAGCCAAAGCAACGCCTAGCTGGAGCGGGTCTTGGCTGGAGCCTATCATAGAATCACGTATTATCTTGCTTCCATCCAATGAGGCTACCAGGCCCTTCAGTTCTATAACACTCCCTTTGTATTTAGCCAGAGAACCGATGGGAACCTGACATCCTCCTTCCATCTTACCCAAAAAAGCACGTTCCGCCTGTATTTCTATGAAGGTTTCCATATGATTGATAGGAGCTAGCAAGTTATCTATCTGCGGATCAGGGTCGCGGGTTTCAATAGCAATTGCTCCTTGGCCTGTAGCAGGAAGCATAGTATCAAAGCTCAGTTGTTCAGTAATTAGGTGTTCTAAGCCTAATCTTTTTACCCCGGCATAAGCCAGAATGATTCCGTCCAGGTTCTGTTCTTCCATTTTTTTTATCCGCGTTTCCACATTGCCTCTAATATCAACTACCTGCAAGTCTGGACGCAGGGCTTTGATCTGGGCAGTCCTACGCAAGCTGGATGTTCCCAAAACACCTCCAGCCGGAATTTCATGGTATTTGACTCCTCGTCTGCTAATCAGCACGTCACCGGGATGTTCTCTATGAAGAACCGCAGACAGTCTCAATCCTTCCCCCAACTGGGAAGGCAAATCCTTAAGACTGTGAACCGCGATGTCTATATCACCCTCAAGCAGCGCCTTTTCTAGTTCCTTGGTAAATAATCCTTTGTCTCCGATGCGGGACAGAGCTACATCCAGAATCTTATCTCCTACTGTTTTTATAATCACTATTTCGACCTGTAAACCAGGATGGCAAGCTTTAAGCCGTTCAGCTACAGCTTGCGCCTGCCACTGAGCCAGCTTACTACCTCTGGTTCCTAGTCTCAATCGTTCCATCAATGAATGTCTCCTCGTGTTCAATCTCTAGGTCAAATAGTTTTTTCACCACTTCCGCATAGAGGTGTCCATCATTGCTCACTGCCATTTCCTTTAAGGTTACCACTGGACGGTGTAACAGCTGGTTGACTATGGAATTGGCCATAGATCCCAAAACCTTTTGTTGATGAGCAGATATTTTCCCCAGACGGTTCATGGCTTTATTTAGTTCCTGCATTTTTATGGCCTCAGCCTGGGATTTTAAGGCAGTTATTACCGGTACAACATATAGAGTACCCAGCCATTGATTAAACTTTTCCAGCTCCTCAGCGATAATTTTTTCTGCTTGCCTGGATGCCCTCTGCCGTTCCAGATAATTGGCATCAACTACTCCTTGTAGATCGTCTATATCGTACAAATGAACTCCCGGGATGTTGCCCAAAGCTGGATCGATATCGCGAGGGACTGCAATATCAATCAGAATAATAGGCCGTCCCTGGCGTTTTCTCAGACTATCATCACAGTTTTCAGTATTTATTACATAATGGGCTGCTGCTGTACAGGATATAACTATATCGGTTTGCGGAAGTTCGCCAGGAAGATCATCGAGGCGAATCGCTCTTCCCTGCAGCGAATCAGCCAGTGATAATGCCTTATCATAGGAGCGGTTCGATACTATAACCGACCGGACTCCATTATGCATAAGGTAGCGGGTAGCTAGTTCACTCATTTCTCCTGCACCCACCACCATAACCGTCTTGTCTTGTAAATCACCTAGGCTTCGTCTAGCTAATTCTACGGCTGCGGCACTGATGGAGGTAGGATACTTATCCAGTTCGGTTTCCGTACGAACTCTTTTACCCACGTATATGGCCTTTTGAAAAAGAGCATTCAAGACCCCGTCGGATGCACCCGTTTCTATAGCCTCTAGGTAGGCCTCCTTAACCTGACCCAGAATCTGGTTTTCTCCTAAAACCATAGAATCGAGCCCGGATGATACCTTAAAGATATGACTAATCGCATCATAACAATTAGGCTGATACAAATATTTTTTTAATTCATGATAACCAAGCCCAGAATACCCTCTTAGAAAGTTTTCCAAATCCTTGGTGCCAGCCTCAATGTTTCTAGTGGTAGCATAAATTTCCGTTCGATTACAGGTGTGAAGTATTACTGTTCCTTCAACCCCACTGCATTTGCTTAATGAAGCATAAGCTTCCTGCAATGCAGGCCCAGAGATTGAAAACTTTTCTCTTATTTCAACCGGAGCCGTCTTGTGGTTTACTCCTGCCACAAGGACATACATTCTTCCATCCGCTCCCTTATCTGTTCGTCGTCACCTTGAGCTATTAAATCAAGAATATCCAAATTAGCTAGGGCTTCAAAAATGGCCCGCCTGGTTTCAATGTCGGGAACCCTTTGCTTCACCAGTTCTCTTTGTTCCCCTAACAAATCCACGAATTTGCCATGCAGGTCGGTTATGCTCTCCTCCAACTGCTTACGCAGTCTTTTGGCATAGGCTGGACTTTTGCCTTCAGTTGATATTGCTAAAACCAATGAATTACGGCGAATGGTAGAGGGAATGTAAAAATCGCAATAAGCGGGATCATCAACCGCATTAACTAGAATTCCTTTCTCCTGACAAAGACCAGCGACTTTACGATTTACTCTTGGATCATCGGTAGCGGCAAAAACCAAAAAAGCTTCTTGAATATCAGTGGGTTGAAAACCCCTGGCAATCCAATTAATCAAATGTTTTTCTGCCCAATTCTGCAATTTAGGAGTGGCTTCCGGACTAATTACGTCAATATGCACAGAATATTCCAATAAATTCTCTACTTTCCGCTCAGCGACCTGGCCTCCACCCACCACCACACAACGTTGATTGTTCATAGCAACAAATATTGGGAATAAATCTGCCACGCCCCATCCTCCTGCATGTTAAAAAAAAGGTCTGAAGTCAGACCCAGTCTACTTTTCTGTCTTTTCTTCTAATTCATCCAGTTCGTCTTCTTTTGCTTTTCGGAAACTCTGTATAGCTTTTCCCAAGGATTGCCCCACCTGGGGAAGTTTTCCTGGGCCAACAATAATCAACACGATTATCAATATCAGAGCAAGTTCCCAAGGTCCGAAATTACCAATTAAGCCAAACAAAACAAGACTCCTCCTTTGGGGCAGCTTAACTACTGTTGTGGAGTTTAGCTGATCTTGATATTAGTTATTATGACAAAAGGCGCCTACTTTGTAAAGCAATGCAAGGCTTATCAGACACCACCAAGCTAGTGAAAACCGTTATTCTCAACTGGAATCTTCTTAGGAATCGTTTTTTCCGCGATGGCGACCAGAACGCGCAAACTTGGACACCCAAATGCTAACTTCATATAGTAAATAAACCGGTATAGCCATGGACATCTGGGACACGGGATCAGGACCAGGGGTAAGGGCTGCTGCCAGAATAACAATTATCAATAACGCATACTTTCGGTTCTTGGACAGCATTTCATAATTAATAATTCCTAGCTTCGATAAGAAAAACACCACAACGGGAAGTTCGAATACTAAACCAAAGGGGATGGTAAAAGCCATTACGAATGAAACATATTGATCTACCTTAAACATGGTTTCCAGATTTTCACCGGCAATATAGATAAAGAAATTCAATACTAAACGCAAAATACCAAAGTAAGCAAAAAGTACTCCTACTGTAAACAGAATAATACTAATAGGAAATAACGTGTAAATATACTTTCTCTCATGAGGATATAATGCAGGTTTGAAAAATCTCCAGATAGCCCAAACCACCACGGGAAATGCTATTATGAACCCTGCCAAAAAAGCAAGTTTAAGCTTTACAAAAAAAGCTTCCGTTACACCGGTAACGATTAGGTTCTCATTTAAGGATGTCAGGGGGGAAATAATAATGGATAAAATTTCTTCGCTAAAATAAAATGAGCCTATGGCCGCGATGACAATAGCAATAACACTAATAACCAGAGATTTGCGTAGTTCTTCCAGATGTTCAATAATAGTCTGTTTTTGTTCATCTGTCATATCTCTTAGTGCCATCTTTTCTATCCCCCGATCAGTAATCTCTTGCCAAAATGAAATCGGCCAGTTCACGCAGTGTTTCTTTAACAGGTGTGTCCGGCAACAATTCTAGATGGCGTTTTGATCGGTTAGCATAATGCTGACTCACTGAGTACGCGTATTCAATGCCATCAGACTCGCACACCATGTCAATAATATGCTCAGTACTTTGCTGGCATTCCTGCGGTGAAGATAATAGGCGGGCTAGCTCATCCCGGTGTTCATCATGGTGCAAAGCGTATAAAGCAGGTAGAGTAATAACACCTTGCCGTATATCGCTACCGATGGGCTTACCCAGAGTCTCTTCATCAGCAACAAAATCCAGGATATCATCAGTTATCTGAAAAGCCAAACCCAGATCATAACCATATCTTCTTAATGCCTCGATCTGCCGGCTATCCGACGTAGACAGCATAGCTCCTACCTGACAGCTAAGTGAGATGAGCAGGGCTGTTTTACGCTCTATACGCCGCAAGTAGTTTTTTAAGCCCAGATTCACATTGTAGCAGCTGAGCATCTGCACAATTTCGCCTTCGCATATTTTCATGCTGGCATCAGCGATTACTTCTAGAATATCACTGCGTTTGTATTCAGCAATAATCGCCAAAGCCTTGGCAAATACAAAGTTGCCCGCATAAATTGATATCCGGTTGCCCCATAAGCATTTCACTGTTCCTGTGCCCCGGCGAATGGATGAATTATCGATAACATCATCGTGGACCAAGGTTGCCATATGAACCAATTCCAAAGCTGTTGCTAAGGGAATGGCATAGCTAATGTCATCCTGGTACATTCGCGCTGCCAATAGGGCAAAGCCAGGGCGCATCCGTTTACCTCCAGCCTTAATAAGATGAGTTGATGCTTCATACAGTAAAGTTTCCGGCGTATCCACGTTCTCATATAGACGGGCTTCAACTATTTCCATCTCATCACGTATTAATTTAAATAAATCGAAATCCCCCATAATCGTCCCCTTACTCAGGCATTACTACATTATTATAAAGGTTCTCCATGGAGTTTACTATACTATCTAAAAAGCTATCCATAACGCTTAAAAAGCTCATGCTCTAGGCCTATGGCATCCAATACCTTACCAACTATAAAATCTACCAAATCATTAATAGTTTTAGGAGCCGCATAAAAAGCGGGCATAGCCGGGACAATATGGGCTCCCGCATCAGCCAATGTTAACATATTGCGCAAATGAATAGAACTTAAAGGGGTCTCCCGCGGAACTATTATCAAAGGTGTTTTTTCTTTCAGCATAACGTCGGCTGCTCTTTCCAGCAAACTTCGGGCTGTTCCTCCAGCGAAGGCAGCCACGCTAGCCATAGTACAGGGAATAACTATCATTCCATTAACCCGGAAGGATCCGCTGGCTATGGGGGCAGCAATAAAGGAGTTATCGTATATAGTTAAATTTCCTTTACCGGAAAGATGGTTATGAATTTCTGTTTTCCAGTCTTCTTGCATATCCCATTTCATTTCTTCAGCGATTACAATACGAGCCGGGTCCGTTACCACCAAATGGACTTCATGCTCCTGCTTCAGTAAAATATCTAGAAGCCGCAACCCATACACTACTCCACTTGCTCCAGTTATGCCAACAATGTATCTAGCCATTTACAATCGGTCCTTTCTTGATGTGTTAATAACCCAAGTCAGGTATAAATATCTATTAAGGCGGCTATCAACACCAATAAACCCACATAGTGGTTAAGTTGAAAAGAAGCTTGCTTTACCCTGGATAAATCCCCCGGTTGAACGATTCTATGCTCATATACCAAAACGACAGCTGCCAGAACAACTCCTCCATAAAACCATCCGCCCAGTTGCAAGACTACACCAGTAAGTATAAGGAAAATCACCGTCAAAATATGAAACACAGTTGAAAAGATTAAAGCGTTCCTTTCTCCAAACCGAGCTGGTATAGAGTATAAACCAGTCTGACGATCAAACTCTATATCCTGGCAAGCATACATAGTATCAAATCCAGCTATCCAAAACGCCACCGCCGCTCCCAGTAAAAACGGCTGCCAGTCAAAAGTTCCAGTAACTGCGAACCAAGCTCCTATCGGGCCCATACCAATTGCCATGCCCAAGAAAAGATGGCACAACCAGGTATAGCGCTTAGTATATGAATAACCCCATAAAATCACTACCGCCAGTGGTGATAGTTTCAAACACAACGGGTTTAGCTGGCTCGCTGCAAAAAGCAGCAAGGCTAAGAAAAAGAAAACCCCTATCCAAACCCAACGAGGATTTAAGCGGCCAGAGGGCAATGTCCATCCTGCTGTACGAGGATTGGCTGCATCATAAGGTAAATCTATTATCCGGTTTAAACTCAGGGCAGCCGTACGAGCACTGACCATGGCCACCGTAATCCAGATCAACTGGTGCAGAGTAACTGTACCATTATGAGCCAGAAAAGCCCCCAAATAAGCAAAGGGCAGCCCGAATAGAGTGTGGCTAAAATCTATCATAGCCAAATAATCTTTTAACTTACTCAATACCGTACTCACTCCACTTCCGGCTAACTAGCTCCACTATATCTGGTGACATTTTAATATCTTTAGGCCATTCCCGAGGGTGTCCTTCACTAACCCACTTGCGAGTGGCATCAATCCCCATTTTTGAGCCCATTAAGGCCATGGGAGCCGAATGATCTAAGACATCTAAAGGCCCGTCAACAATCATAGTATCCCGGCGGGGATCAACATTGTTAAACACCTTCCACATGACTTCCGACACATTTTGCACATCCACATCCTCATCTACTACCACTATGAACTTGGCAAACATCATCTGTCCCATACCCCAAAGAGAGCTCATTATCTTTCTGGCATGACCGGGATAGGATTTACGGATACTAATCAACACACAGTTATGAAAAACTCCTTCCATGGGTAAGTGCATATCAACTACTTCGGGAAGTTGAAACTTCAATAAGGGAAGGAAAATTCTCTCAGTAGCTAAAGCCATATAGCAGTCCTCCTGAGGAGGACGGCCTACTATGGTAGTGGGATAGATAGCTTTTCTCCTTCTTGTTATCGCTGTTACATGAAAAACTGGATATTCATCAGCTAGAGAGTAATAACCTGTGTGATCACCAAAAGGTCCTTCCATACGTCGTTCGTGGGGATCAACATATCCTTCCAGAACGATTTCAGCATCGGCTGGTACTTCCATATCAATGGTTAGGCATTTTACCAAATCCACCGGTTTTTTACGTAAGAAACCGGCAAAAAGCAATTCATCGATACCTGGTGGCAAGGGAGCAGTAGCCGCATAGGTAATAGCCGGATCACCGCCCAGGGCTAC
>JAKPGY010000033.1 GCA_029550685.1 Bacillota bacterium | reverse complement strand
CTTAAAGTCTTAATTCCTAAAGTCTGATTGGCTCTCATCTCGTACGCGTTGTTTCGGAATGTACTGCTCGCTTCGCTTTGCGCTTGACGAGAGTCCTCTCTTTCGGCAGTCGGTTGTCTTCTGCCGGTAGCAGGATTGTTTCCTACTCAATCCCAACCACCAACGACCAACCACCAACCACCAATCTTACATCCATCCACTGTTTAGTTTTCAAAGACCGTGTTCTTGTTTGGGCCGCTGCCTTCCGGCGCGGACATTTGTTATCTTATCACTTTTGCCTCTTCTGCGTCAAGTAGTATTTTTTGGTTCTCTTGCCGTTTATTGCTGCCGTTTTAACGGCATTACTTATTTTACACTATAATTCAATTGCGATCAACTGGTATTAACTGGTACTTTATTGATTCTCAATTGACAACGGCAGTTCATAATTTACCATATCAATCGGACTATTGTCAAGGACATAGAGCTGCAAGGATATTATTATTTATTATTTATTATCACTAATTCAAGAATATTCTGCTATGTAACGCCTAATTTTATACTTGCCCACGCAATTATTTCAACAGATTCCCTCCTAAAATTCCTCCTGAAATACTTACAAATGTATCTGGGACGCTGCCTACAATGATGCTTTCGGCAAGAGGCATTTGGGCGGCAACCACAGCCTCACCACTTTTGGAGGGGATGACTATGCGGACACTGGTATCAAAACTCAAATAAATTTTATGCCTTGTCTGGTTGATACCTGCTGCTTCAAACTGGTCAACAACATTGACCCTTACTGTCCCCATCGGCATAATCCGGTAATTAATCCTGGGACCATAATTGGCCAGAAGAGGAATGTCCAGAATTTCGCCAAGAGGTATCTCGAAGTCTTGCAACCTCAATTCTTCCAAAGTCTTCTGGACAGATAATGTAATTTTGGCAGCAACCCTGTTTACCATTACTGTATTGGCCTGCATAAGAGTAATGCGTCCCTGATTGTCCTTGTGAATTAACACTAAATCCTGGTATTGTATATTATCACCGATAACTTCCTGTTGCAGGGTCCTGTAAATAGCCTCGGTGGCAATTTGAATAGCCCTTATTTCAGCAATATTATAAAACGCAGTTCTAAGGGTTAGATCAATTATCAATACTAAACCAGCTGCAAGTAGACAGAAGGCAATCAAAACAACAGCCGGCGCTGCTCTGCGTCTTTTTTTGAACAATTCTCCCACCTCTATAGACAGGTATCAGACTGGATTAATCTATGTATATTAATCTATGTTTAAAATAAGCAATTGAAAGCAGTTTAAAGGTCCTGAGGGTAATGATTTAAACAGATACCCTGTGGCATAAAAAAAAGCGCGTAAGCGCTTTAATAAATTTAATAAATACAATTGAAGCTATACCGAGTATGGAGCCATTATATGGAAGGTCTATAAAACAAACCTGGTAAACTTTCGTTTCCCAACCTGTATAACCATACCGGGAACAGGTCTAATATTGATCCCGGCATCTGTGACCTTCTCCCCGTCTACCTTCACACCGCCTTGTAGGATGAGCCTCCTGGCCTCGCTGGTACTGCTGGTCATTCCAGAAAGAGCGATTAATTTTGGTAACCATATTTCGCCATTCTCAAGCATATCCCCGGTTACCTTAAATTCCGGCACTTCGTCAGGTAAGTCTTTCTGTTGAAAAATTCTTTTAAACTCTTCCTCCGCCGCCAGTGCTGCCTCTTGACCGTGGTACTGGGTTACAATCTCCCGGGCCAGCCTCATTTTAACATCCCGTGGGTGCATGCTGCCGTCTTTCAGACCGGCCTCAATGCTGCGGAGTTCGTCAAGGGAAACAGCGGTAACCAGTTCAAAATACCTGAGCATTAGATCATCAGCCAGTGACATGGTTTTCCCGTACATTTCCCGGGGTGGCTCGTCAATACCTATATAATTGCCCAGGCTTTTGCTCATTTTTTGGACGCCGTCCAGACCCTCTAAAATTGGCATCATCAAAGCCACCTGTGGTTCCTGACCATATTCTTTCTGCAGGTTGCGACCCATTAGGAGATTAAATCTCTGGTCTGTCCCCCCCAGTTCAACATCAGCCTTCAGCATCACCGAGTCATAAGCCTGCATAAGAGGGTAAAATAATTCATGAATGCTTATAGGCAGACACTCTTTAAAACGCTTGGCGAAATCATCACGCTCAAGCATCCGGGCCAATGTGCATTTTGCGGCAAGCTCTATTACCTGGGCAAAATTCATGGGTGTAAACCACTGGCTGTTGAAAACCACCTTTGTCCGTGCCCGGTCGAGAATTTTGAATACCTGCCTCTCATATGTACGGGCATTGGCAAGGACCTGTTCTTCGCTGAGCTGTTTACGTGTTTCCGACCTCCCGGTGGGATCTCCAATGCGGGCTGTAAAATCACCCAGAATCAGGATTACCTGGTGTCCTAAATCCTGAAACTGCTTCAATTTTTGCAAGACAACAGTATGCCCGAGGTGAATATCCGGTGCGGTGGGATCTAGCCCAAGTTTGACTTTTAGGGGCTCCCCGCTTTCTATAGAATGCTTTAGCTTGTCGGCCAGTTCATTTTCCGGGACAATTTCCGCAACGCCCCTCCTGATTACTTCCAGTTGCTTGTCCAGGCTAAACACATACTTGCTCCTCTCATACCTTACTTAGGTAATAAAATAGGTAAAAAACATTACTTATTATACCAAACAATATACTTACACACAACTATTTTACAGGGACATGCAGCGATCCAGGCTCATTTAATATTAAAATATACAATTTTAGATCAGTTGTTTATTACTAATCCAGTTTACAAATAACGATAAGATACCCATAATATCATGCCATTTCCCGCTATAAGAAACCCTTGTACCGCTGTTTCTAACAATCCCTGGTATAAGACTCAAAGCATCTGCGTAAGAAGGCCAGCTTAATTCAAGGCTCATTTCAAAAATTTCTCCCGGGAAATAGGGTTTATAAACACCATCAATACCTTTTTGAACAGCTACTTTGGCTGCTTTTTTTATTTTCTCCAGCGAAATTTTTGGATGAAGGTTAAGGGCGGCAGAGGGACAAACAGCTTCCTTTACAGCTACGGTCTCAATGTCCGGCAGGATTTTCTTTATTCCGCTAACAAAGGCCAGATCTCCCGTTGCCATGCCAACGGGTACCCCGTAATAACCGGCTGTTATTGCGCTTAGCAAAGACTCATCCATATTTTGACCATTTATTTTAAGCTCTGTTATCCTTGTATCTATTGTATGGGGCAAGACCGCATACCCCGGCCCAAAACCTGAATGAAAACCAATAAGAAAGACGAGATTACTGCGCTCAACCAGGTCCATCCACATGAGCTTTCTTTTTGAGCCGCGGATTAATGAGGCATTACCCAGCAGTTTGTCGGGAATAATATTTTGTTTTCGCCAGTGGATGTCCGATACAATTATTTTATCTGCCCCTGCATCCAATGCCCCCTCAATGGCTGCATTAACTTCAGCTGTCATTTGCTCCCTAAACCATAATTCTTCCGGCAGTTTTTCAGGCCAGTCGACATAACCAGTAATACCCTCTAAGTCCGCGGCAATAAAAACTGTAAACATATAACCCCCTCCTTCCCTATGGTTATGCTTTAAAATAGAAAAAATATTATGGCAAATAATACTGGTTACATTATTTATGGATAGCTGATAACTAAATTAAGAAATAAATGCTCAAAAAAGGTACAGTTGCTGTCCATTTTAAGTCTATAAAATTTTATTATAATTTTTTTTAATCAAAATTGGTTTATAATGTTACAATTATTTTTTAATTTTAGGTATTCTTTCTGGTATCGGCCTTGCATATATATAAGAATCAATATTTTATAAATAGATACTCTGCTGGTATGGTGAGCTTCGTGGGTGAAAAATTAAGGATTGTTACTAAGAAAAGAATGTGCAAAGCCGCAAATCATCCTGTTGAGATAATTGAAATCTACAAGGATATTATCGACGGAGAGAATATTATTACCTCTTGTTTAACCGAGGTCAATTGCCTTAATTTTCGTCATTGTGAACACCCATGCAGATTGTCAATCAAATGCAATAATACACAGATGAAATGTTTTAAGCCCCTTTTAGTCTAAAATGAAAATAATATGAAAATGATATGAAATAAAAATAATAAAAAACCCGCGGTAAGTTTTACGCCGCGGGTTTTTACATGTGTTACATGTATTAATCAAGAGATTTTCATGCCCTTCAGGTCGAGCTTCAAGCCAGCTTTTGCCATCCTCCTGCGGACATAGGCCAGCTGCTTTTGCAGGGGGATATCCATGGGGCAGAAGTCATCGCACGCCATTAAGCCTACGCAGCCAAAAGCACCGTCTTCATTTCCTACAATTTCGAAGTATTCTTTCTCAGTCCGTTCATCGCGCGGGTCTAGCATAAAGCGGGAAACCCGGTTAATGCCTGTTGCACCAATAAAGTCTTCCCGGATATTGGCAGTAACACAAGTAGCCACACAGCAGCCGCATTCAATGCAACGTTCCGGCTCGTAAATTGCTTCCGCGACTTCGTTGGGCATCCTGACTTCCAGAGCATTGGGGTCAAACTTTTTACTGGTGTGAATCCAGGCCTCAGTACGCATCTGCAGATTTCTGAACCATGTGCCGGTATCCACGGACAGGTCGCCGATTAACTTGAATACCGGCAACGGCATAAGCGTGAAACGGCTGGGTAAATTCCTGGTCAGTGTTTTACATGCCAGACCCGGTCTTCCGTTAATCAGCATGGCACAAGAACCGCAAATAGCCGCACGGCATACGAAGTCAAACATCAAAGTGGGATCTTGTTTTTCGCGGATTTCGTTCAGCGCTACGAACAAGGTCATGCCTTCATACTCTTCCAGTGTATAATCCTGCATTCTGGGTTCGTCGCCGGGTATGTTGGGATTATAACGGAATATAGATATCGTTATTTTTCTGCTCATCTTTGCCCTCCTTGTACCACGTTATTTGCCCTTGGCAGGGGCTGCATGGGCGCTTGCTTCGCCGTATCCACGGTCGCCCGGGGGCATATATGGACATGTGACAGGTTCGTAGTCAAGCGTGGGCAGGTCGGCCCCTTCCTTCCAGTAGGCCAGTGTGCGCTTGAGCCAGTTGACGTCATCCCGCTTCGGGTAGTCTTCCCGGAAATGAGAGCCCCTGCTTTCCGTACGCATTAACGCTCCATAGGCAATGCAGAGGGAGACACGGATCATACCGGGCATCCTGATAGCCTGTGCCAGTTCCGGGTTTGCTCCCTTGCCGGAAGAACGCAATCCTATCTTCAGCGAGCGCTTATACAGCTCCTGCAGTTTTGCGACACCTTCCTGGAGAGACTTGCCGGTCCGGAAAATATGCACGTGGTCCATCATGACTTGCTGCGCTGCAGCTCTGATTTCCCAAACATTCTCCTTACCGTATCTGCCGGAAATAAGGTTCTTGATCCGTTCCTCTTCTTTCTTGACAAAACTCTCAACCAATTTATAGTCATATTTCTGAGTTGCGCCAAGGGTGTACTTGGCAACTTCCTTGCCAATAAGATAACCTGCAGTGACCGTTTCCGCAAGGGAGTTACCGCCAAGACGGTTGAATCCATGCAGATCCCAACAGGCTGCTTCCCCTATGGCGAAGAGGCCTTTCAGACCGTAAGCAAAACCGTGCTTATTGGTCCGGACGCCGCCCATGGTATAGTGCTGGGTGGGCAGGACCGGTATAAGATCCTTGGCCGGATCCAATCCGTTAAAGTTCATGGCGATGGTAGCGATCTCACGCAGGTTTGTCCAAACCCACTTGCGGCCCAGGTGGCGAATGTCCAGCCACAAGTGCTGTGGGGCATACTTGCTCGACACACCGTAACCTGCCCGGATATGCTGGATCATCCGGCGGGAAACAACGTCACGGGAGGCAAGCTCTTTCTTCTTGGGCTCGTAATCTGGCATAAAGCGGTGCAGGTTCTTGTCTAGCAGGTAGCCGCCGTCTCCACGGGCTCCTTCTGTCATCAGGATCCAGACCGGAGGCATCCCCGTGGGGTGGAACTGTACCGCTTCCATATTGCCGAGGGGAACAAGTCCGGTATCCAGGGCAATGGCCATCCCTGTACCCTCATTTATGATAGCGTTGGTGGACGCAGCATACAGACGGCCGGCGCCGCCAGTGGCAATGATGGTGGATTTTGCAAGGTAAACATTGAGATCACCGGTTCTCAGGCACCTGGCCACTACGCCATAGCAAGTTTCACCGTCGTGGATGAGAGCGATGGCTTCCATCCTGTCGTGAACAGGAATGTTCATTTTACAGACCACTGTGTCTACGACAAACTGCACAGTGTGGCCGGTACCGTCCGAGGTGTAGCAGCAGCGCCACTTTGCCACACCACCGAAGTCACGGGCGGTGATCAAGCCCTCTTTATCTTTTGTGTCTTCAATTTCAACGCCGCTGGGCAATCTCTTTTTACCTGCGACAACCCGGTTCCAGGGCACACCCCAGTAATCGAGCTGTCTAATCATGATCGGAACGGTTTCCGTGAACATCTTGGCGACTTCCTGGTCACAGCCCCAGTCCGAGCCCTTGACCGTATCCTCAAAGTGAATTTGAGGGTTGTCGCCCTTTGCCATAGCCGCGTTTCCTAGGGAAGCCTGCATGCCGCCCTGGGCTGCCGTACTGTGGGAACGGCGTGGCGGTACCAGGCTCAGGATGATTACGTTTAAGCCAGCTGCAGCAGCCTCAATGGCAGACCGCTCTGCAGCAAGACCCGCCCCAACAACAACAACATCTGTTATAAACGTGTGTTTTGCACTCAATGTAGGGCACCTCCCGCTGGAACCATTTCAGCAAGTCTAATGAACATATAAAGAGCTCCAAATCCAATCACAAGGATAATGGCAGTAATGCCCTTCAAAACGTAACCCATCTTGTGGCGGTCAAACCAGCCCCATTTTACAAAAATGCGGTACAAACCAAAACCGGCGTGATATTCGCCTGCCAGCAACAGGACAATATAGAACCAGAGCCAATATTTAATGCTAAAACCGCCCATAAAAGCGATGCCATCTTTGGCCACGCGATGGGCGCTCCTTACTGATTCAATGGGCCAAGTTGTCATAACTTCCCACAGGTGTATACTTGCCATAATACCGATGATTAGAGCAGTGATTACCTGGCCGACCCAGATCCAGGTATCTGTGTGTCTTATCGATTTAGTCAACCGCCAGGCAATCCGGAGATCACGCATGCGCATTGGTGCCCGGCGCCCAGCCATAAAAATGTGGATGAGAATAATCAGAATTGTCGCGGGTACACCAATTTGAGCTAAATAGTATTTATCCAGTCCTTCCGACAGCCTGTTAAACAATTCACCGTCGCTGAAATAAATGGTACCCACGAACAGCATATGCATCCACAGGAAACCTACCAGTATAATACCGGTGATGGATTCAGCCAGATCGACATATAGATCTGTTTTCGGGTTTGCTTTATGGTTCAAGGTTTTCTGTAAGGTTTTTGCTAGTTCCATATTACTCTCCTTTCCCCAAGGATATATTGACGCTTAAAACCCCTACACCTCACACCAGGAAATTTCCGGCAAAAAGACGCACACAAAATACTCCTTTGGGGCTCAAGGCCATTATTAGCAACGACTGAAGGACTACCTCCCCCCCTTTGAAACCGGATGATTCTGTCTGCTGGTGCCACAGTCAGAATAACCGGATAAGTTAAATTAGCTATCCGTTAAGATAGCTCTGTAAACTTAGCCTATAGCGCATCCCCTCCTCTAAGAAAAATAAAATAATTCCAACAATAATTATGCAAAAGAGATGCCATGCTACAAGGCAGCCTAAATCCACGTGTTTTCTAAAATTATTAAAGTTCAGAGCTCAAAAAAATTAAATAAATTAGAATAATAAGACCACCATTATTCTCTGGAGAATTTAAAGATATACGAAAGCATTTGTAAGAACAAAAGGTTATCAGGCGTTCTTATTTATATTTATAAATTTTAAAATATAGAAATACTAAAGACATACCGGCTGTCGATATAAAACAGACTTGCATATATATGGAAGTTTATTTTATTCTTATAGCTCATCCATTTCCAATATCTTTACTCCTGGGGTTTATCCCTCTAATTTAAAGCTACTGATGCATAAGATTATACAACAAATTAACCTTTGGTTTCAGACCTTGCTTTCCTTATTTAATATCTTTATTATGGTATATGTTTAAAAATAACACCTCTCTTACATATTCCTGGTTGTATTATTCTTATCTTCTGTTTAAAATGTCAGTATTCAAATGCACTATTCAATAAGAGGGGGCATTTTTAATGAGCAAACTGTATTGCGACGTTTGTGGAAAAGAAGTGACTCCGGAAGATGGTACTTTATCCTGGAGAGATGATGGCAGCACACTGAGTGATTTTAGAATTACTCACAAGCAAGACCAGAACCATTCTGAAAAATTGTATGTCTCTTACATTCACCTCTGGATGCTTACTGGTATTGCAGGTTACACAAAATTCATCCAATTACTCTTTGATCAATGGGATAAAGGTTATACCCTTAAAGACAACAAAGGATTAAAAAAAGCCCTTGATCAAATCAGTAATTATATCTGGCATCAAACAAAAAAGAATAAAGAACAGACAGAATAGTACTTTTCCTGACAAACATGCACTATTTATATTTGCCCTGTTAAAAAACCACTAATAAAGGGTGAAAGAAATGATTCCAGAGGTTTTAGTAAATGTCATGAGGGGCGGAATTGTTGAATCAAGGCACAGGGGGCACCTTGTGGCAGTTGATTCAAAAGGCCGGGTTATCTATTCCCTGGGGGATCCCCGGGCAGTAACATTCTGGCGCTCCGCCGCCAAGCCGTTGCAGGCGCTGCCCCTGGTTGAAGAAGGAGGAATTGAGTATTTCGGTTTGACAGCTCAAGAACTTGCCGTAATCTGCTCCTCGCACGGCGGAGAAGAAGAACATGTCCAGGCAGTTACAAGTATCTTGAGAAAAACAGGCCTTACAGAAGATGCTCTGAAATGCGGACCCGCCGCTCCCATGAACGGGTCTGTAGCCCGCAGCCTGCTAAGAAACAACATGCCTTTTCTGCCTGTACACAACCCGTGTTCCGGAAAACATGCCGGCATGCTGGCCTTGTGCCAGCTCAAGGGTTGGCCTGTAAAAGGCTACTACCAGGCTGACCATCCTGTACAACAAGCAATTCTAAAAGCCATATCCGAAACAGCAAATTACAGGCAGGCTGATATCAAGCTGGGCATCGACGGGTGCGGCGTGCCCGTTCACTTTCTGCCAATCTTCAATATGGCTATTGCCTTTTCCTCCCTTTCCCAGCCGCCGGAAACAGCAGGCGCCAGCCGCAAAAGGGCTTTACAGAAGATTTGTGATGCTATGACTTCCAATCCCTTTTTTGTCGCGGGAACAAACTGTTTGGATACAGTTTTAATGGAAATAACAGGCGGGCGTTTAGTGGCAAAACTGGGCTCAGAATCCGTTTACTGCGTCGGCCTGAAGAATAACGGGATGGCTTTATGCTTGAAAATTGAGGACGGGGGCTACAGGGCCCTGGCGCCGGCAGTGATCCAGGCACTGGTCAAACTTGGCTGGTTGACTGAAGAAGAGGCTAGGCAAATCCGTTCAAAGTTACGTCTTACTATAACTAACCACAGGGGAGAAACGATCGGTTCCCTGGATGCGTCTGAAGCTTTTTACAAGTAAACTTTTTGTACCCGGAACCTGAGCGAAGTATTGAAAGCTTAATCATTGAAATCATGTATATTTCAAAAAACATGGTACAAGCTAACTCAGGTGATAATTTTGAAGGTCTGCATAATAGGAGCCGGGATATCAGGTCTCGCCTGCGCTTTAACCCTCGAAAAACACGGAATTAAGCCCGATATTTATGACCAGTTTGACCGCTGCGGTGGAAGAATTCCCTTTGTTGTCTGTATTCTTCAAGTTATACACAGGCCGGTGGCAGACCCGCTCCTCAGTCTAGCAAGGGATTATGGTATCAGTCTTAACCCCATAAATCCATTAAAAAAAATAATAAGGTTCAGTCCCAATAAAATGTCCCGGACAGAGGGGCAACTGGGATATATTTTCGAAATTGGACCTAACAACCGCTCGATTACCAGACAATTATATGAAAAGCTCACAACTCCGGTAAAATTCAATACTTTTGCCGATTATAAAGAGCTGGCAGCCCATTATGACAAAATCATTGTGGCTACCGGTTCAGCTTATTTTGCCAAAGAACTGGGACTGTGGACCGATGTTTTCCGGGGATGGGTAAGAGGAGCAGTTGTATCCGGCAGCTTTAATCCCCATACCTGGATAGTCTGGTATAACAAAAAATACGCAAATAACGGTTATGCTTACCTGGGACCCTTTAACTCAAATACAGCCACCCTTGTCTTAGTAGTGTCAGATGTCAAAGAAGATGAATTGGAAGCACACTGGAAGTTGTTTTTAGAAACAGAGAAAATAGAGTACCGGGAGGAAGAACGTTTTGTTATAGAGCATATAACTGGTACCTGTCGCCCAAGGGAATTTGGAAACATGATCTTTGTGGGAAACAGTGCCGGACTGATTGAATCTGTTTTCGGCTTTGGACTTTATAATGCAATCGTAAGTGGAGTTCTCGCCGCCGAATCTTTGGTTTATAATAAATCTTATGAAGAAAGTATATCATTCTTAGATGAGAAACTGCATCAAAGCAACCTTCTCCGCCGCAGATTGAATGTTTTCGAAAATAAAGATTATGATCAGCTTCTTGAGTTTTTTAATATACCTCTTTTCGACAAACTCATCTATCATACAAACCTGGATATTTTAAAAATTCACGCCGGTTTCTCGGAACATAATCAGTAGCGAGTTTAAACTGTAATAAATTTTTAAAATTTAATTTCAAAAAATTAGAATGGCCGTTAATAGTCAACTAGAAAGAGAGACCAATCCAAAATATAAATAAATCTACCGTTAATTTAAATTCTAAATTTTATAAATAGCAGGTATTTCATCCTATGACCGAGTTTTATAAATAAAATATATGTTATTGAGCCCCCTGCCGGGAACCGTTTAGAGTGGTAAGGAAGGAATGCTTGATTAACAGGGTCAATAACACATTAAAATTGAAAACGTTGGCTGTTATACTTTCAGATGCTCCCATTATTTTATGTGACTTGAACAGCATTTCCCCCGGATTTGTTCTCCCTTAACAGCAATGTACCGTCTACCCTTTCAAATAAAGAAAGGCACCCTTTAGGGGTGCTATATTATTTGGTCATTAAACCGTCATACTAATAATTTTCAATAAGCGCAGGTAATGATTTGCTTCCCTCAGAACATGGTCGCCCAACAGAGGTATGATCAAAGACCTTATTTTACAGGCAAGTATACCTTCCGTGCCTTGCCGTTTAAAATCCCGTATTGCTGCTGTCTCCCTGAGGCTTTTCTGGGTAACCTGTGGCAATAGGCTTACCTGGGTTTGCGCTGCCAGTGCTTCCGCAGTCAGCCGGTCAAATTCCCTGCCGAATTTATCAGCTGTCTGGAACAGGGTTTCTTCGGTCGGGTCTAAAAGCCCCCTGATGAATTTCGCATGTTCAGCCATAATTCTGTTCCAGAAAGATTCCTGTTCCAGGGCAAACCTGGCTATATCTATAACAACCCTGTTTTGTAGTCTTTTGAGCAGTTCCAGGAATAATATAGCTTCCCTGCGGATGTGGTCAATTAAGAGCGGGTAGTTAAACGTAAATATTCTGCAACATAACATACTGTCCAGTACTAAGGTTTTAAAATTAATTAAACCCGGTAAAAGGCCAATAGCTCTCTGGTTTAGATCTGCAACCCTTTGTACCAGTGTTTGTACATTTGGTTGTTGACACCCCTTCGCAAGAGAAAGCTCTGCCATGGTAATGCTGGTGTCAAGTTGAATCCCGGTAAAGAACGTCGAGGCCCTTTCTGCATTGAGGGTAAAACCGGTTACTATCTCTCCCGAAGTGACCAGATCTGGACTAATAAATCCGTTGGCGATAAAAACAGCCTCTTTTAGCAAAGTCTCAAACTGAGTTTTAAATGTATCTGCCTGCCGTGCCAGGTCTGCGTTTACAGGAGTGAAGCCTGCTTCTAAGAAGAAGGCGTGCTCCTTCATAATTCTTAAAAAGAACAGGTTTAAGTCCAGAGACTGCCTAACAAAATCTTCATTTGATAACATTTTTACCTCCCCCCTTTTCCATATAATGCCATATGCCTTTCCTGCCACATTTTATGCTAAGATCCGTATTTAAGTGATTGTTAGCAGTAAGCTACCCGGCCAAAGAAACAAAAAAACCCTGTGGGGAAGCAGGTTACCCAAAAGCCGCAGGGGATTAATTATCGACAAATTGCTCCCTTGCCCCAATTCCCTTGCCATCGCAAGTCAATTGTCGCAAATCAATTAAAATAAAAAACCGCCTACTTTTACAGTAGACGGTTTCTTAACCCCTTAATTTAATAATACCGGGTTTATCGACTTTGGAGGCGACACCCGGATTTGAACCGGGGAATGGAGGATTTGCAGTCCTCTGCCTTACCACTTGGCTATGTCGCCGATAAAATGGAGCGGAAGACGGGATTCGAACCCGCGACCCTCGCCTTGGCAAGGCGATGCTCTACCACTGAGCCACTTCCGCACACCATACATATTATATCGTATTTTGTTTGTTTGTCAAGGTTGGTGCCACGGGTCGGAATCGAACCAACGACACGCGGATTTTCAGTCCGCTGCTCTACCAACTGAGCTACCGTGGCGTAGATTGGCGGAGCTGACGGGAGTCGAACCCGCGATCTCCTGCGTGACAGGCAGGCATGTTAGGCCACTACACCACAGCTCCGTAACCATCCTTGATAACGCCTTTCTGGAGGGGCGCCATCGCTGACAATGTTAAGTATACCTAATTCAGCGACTGAAGTCAAATGGTTTTTTCGAGGAGAACAACTTTTTTTCGCAGCCGCACTTTAAGTTGCTTTGATTACCCCTTTTTTTTAAGGGCCAGACCTCAATCTTTTAGGACGCCTGCTGAAGGTTAGTATGGCTTCCCTGACCAGCTTTGCAGCTAATAGCGCGGTCCTTTCCGATGGATCGTAAAGCGGGCTTACCTCGACCAGGTCAAAGCCTACCACATACAGTTCCCCGAGCAAGTGGAGAGCCTGGATGATTTCCCGGGAGGTGCACCCGCAGGGTTCCGCTGCACCTGTACCGGGAGCGTAGGCCGGGTCGACCACATCGATATCAAGTGTAACGTAAACAGGTCTCCCCTTGAGAAGAGGTATGATTTCCTGCAGAGGCTGGATAAGCTCGTTGAGAAACAAGTTAGTATGTTTGCGGCCGAACTCAATTTCTTCCCTTGTACCCGAGCGGATGCCTAACTGGTAGATATTCTCCCCGCCCACCAGGTCGGCCACCCTGCGCATCACTGTGGCGTGGGAATAACGCTCGCCTAAATAATCCTCCCGCAGGTCCGCATGAGCATCCAACTGGATAACGGCAAGTTCAGGGTATGAAGCGGCAACTTCCTTAATGACAGCAAGACTCACCAGATGCTCCCCGCCAATTACAAGGGGAAATTTAGAGCCTTTTAAAATTTTTGCTGTAACCGCCCCGATCCGGTGCAGGCTTTCCTGGAGCGATCCGGGCGGCAGCACTACGTCACCAGCATCATAATAGCAGTAATCTGCCAGATCCCTGTCGAGATCCAGGCTGTATTCCTCCAGCCCGGGCGAAACCAGGCGGATTTGCTCAGGACCCTTCCGGGTACCCGGACGAAAACTAACGGTAACCTCCATGGGAGCTCCGATTAGAACAAGTTCAGCCTGTTCATAATTATCCATACTGCCCATGAAGACCGGCCCTCTCTCTAAAAGATCCAGCAAAATTCTCTCCCTCCAGCTATTTCAACAGTTCCTTTACAAACGGGGGCAGTACGAAACAGGTCCGGTGAACGGCCGGGCTGTAATAACGTGTGTCCATTTGAGGAATAGCGTTTACATCCACGTCCAGAGGATCATACTTCTTGGAGCCCATGGTGAAAGTCCAGAGTCCCCCGGGATAGGTCGGGATACAGGCTAAGAACAATCGGGTCAGCGGAAAAATCCCGGAAATATCCCGGTACAACCTGGGGATCAGGTCACGGTTAAAAAAGGGTGATTCCGTCTGGGCCACAAAGATACCGTCTTCCTTTAAAGATTCATAAATATCGCTGTAGAAGGATGCGGAAAACAGGCCTTCTGCAGGACCAACTGGATCAGTGGAATCGACGATAATTACGTCGTAAATGTTTTTATTGTTCCTGACGTGCTTGATCCCGTCGTCCACGACTATTTCCACCCGGGGATCATCTAAGGCACAAGCAATCTCGGGCAGGTATTTCCGCGAAGCCTCGATCACGGCGCCGTCTATCTCGCAGTGAACAACCTTTTCAATGGATGGGTGCTTAACGATTTCCCTTACCGCTCCCCCGTCGCCGCCCCCGATGACCAGGACTGTTTTCGGGGCAGCGTGGGTGTTGAGGGCGACATGGGTAATCATTTCATGATAGACAAACTCGTCCATTATCGTTGTTTGAATTACATTGTCCAGTAAAAGCATCCGGCCGAACTGGTCCGTATCGACTACAGCCAGGTTTTGAAACTGTGTCTGCTCCTGGTGCAGGGTCTTTTTTACTCTGCAGGACAGAGCCATATCATTTGTCTGGTATTCTGTAAACCACAGATTAAACTTCGGGTCCAACTTATCGCCTCCATGCTTCTTAATTTACTAGCAGTTTAGTACCAAAGCGGGACTGCAGCCAAAGCGCAACCGATTTTATCTACGCGATGTTCCGTAGAAGCTATCTTTGTGCCCTTCAGCTTCATTCCCCTGGTTTCAAAAGCCTCTTCCAGCATACTGATAATTGCCTTTTCCGCTTCTTCCTTGCCGCACCTTCCTGAGAATTCCATGATCACGCCAAAGGAATCCTCGGAAAAACCTACGCCAACTGCTGCGGAGATTAACTCACCCGGAGTATCACTAATAATATACCCGTAGGCTGTTGGCACAAGAGATCCCGGGGGTATCTCCAGATTGGGGCAGTACTGTACGCCCGGGGGCAGAATGCTTGATACCCGAACCAGGTTTAAATTACCGATTTTTCCCGCTAAGAGGGCATTATCAAAGGCATTCAGGTGATTCTTCCCTTCGGCGCTGCCCGCTGTAAGAAAAAACTTTTTTGGGGTCGGCAGCATAATTTATCCTCCTTAAGAAAACTTGTTTGGTTGCAAACATAAAATATTATATCAGAACTAAAAAAAAAATAAACTGATGTTTAAGACCTTTTGGGAAAATTGCCACCTTTTGAAGTATTAAGTATAGGAATCACCCCCTTGTGGCAATATAAAAAAAATGCTAGTAAAAGGGGGATTCACATGGTAAAGACTGTGATTGGTTTGTTCGATTCCAGGGACCAGGCTGAAAAGGCTGTATCGGAGTTGCGTAACAATGGTTTCCACGAGGAAATATCTATTGTGGCTGCTGACAAGGGCAAGGCAGCCGGGCAGTATAAGGCTGGTGATATGGGAGTAAACGAAGGCAGCATATCTTCAGGTGTCAGCACTGGAGGTGTTCTAGGCGGCCTGGCCGGCCTGGCGGCAGGTGCAGGTGCCCTGGCCATCCCGGGGATAGGACCTATTATAGCAGCAGGTCCAATCGCAGGTTTGTTATCCGGCGCTGCAGCAGGAGGAATAGCAGGTGGCCTGATCGACTGGGGCATCCCTCCTGAAAGGGGCAAATACTACGAGGGAAAAGTCCGTGAGGGCAAAATTCTCGCCTCTGTCCAGACAGATGAAGCAAAAATAAACACTGCGGCTGACATCCTTCGTAAAAACGGCGCCAAAGATGTTGAAACCCATTAATGTGATGGTGCCGGCAAACAGAATAGTTATAAATCTTGCAGACGGGGCTTCCTTAAATTAAGGAAGTCCCGCCTGCTTCTGTTGCCTTCAGCTTAAAGGCTTACTTTTTTCGCAGAAAGCAAGAAAATAAAATTTCCATATATAGAAGGATTTAGTTAAATTTTCCAGAATGTAATGTATAGTAATCTTCCATGAGGTGAAGCTGTCTTGCGTTTTCTAAAGAGCATAACCATGGTTTTATTACTGATGATCCCACTTCTTCTTCTTGTTAACACAAATGTTATCCCGGTAACAGCAAAAATTGCCGGCCGGGAAAGCCCCAGCCTCATCTATGTCAGAGAGCAAGACTCAATAACTCTTGATCCTGCCTGGGCGCAGGATGAAGAATCCTGTAAAGTTATTTCCAATATATTTGAAGGTTTAGTTCGTTTCAAAGCGGGTTCCACGGAAGTGGAACCCTGCCTGGCAGAGTCATGGAAAGTATCTTCCGATAACATGGTGTGGACATTCTATTTGCGGAAAGACGTCAAGTTCCATGACGGGACTCCTTTTAATGCAGAAGCAGTGCGCTTCAGCCTGGAGAGACAGATGCTTTCCCAAGATGGAAGCAGCCTCAATTATGCTTCATTTACCTTTGGTATGGTTGAGCAGATAAAAGTTATAGACCCGTACACAGTAAGTTTCATTTTAAAATACCCCTACGCACCGTTCCTGAATAACCTGGCCATGGCCGCATCTGCGCCTATAGTCAGTCCCACTGCAGCCACAGCCCTGGGCGACGCTTTTTCGGAAAACCCTGTTGGCACAGGACCCTACCGGTTTGTAAGATGGGATAAGGGGAAACGGATTATTTTGAAAGCTAACAGTGATTACTGGGGTGGTCCACCGGAATGTTCCACCCTGGTTTTTAAGGTTGTTAAAAACAGCCGGCTCAGGTCTTTGCTTATAAGATTCGGGCTGGCAGATATAACTGACGGTATAACTGCGGCGGATGCCCGTTATCTTGAACAGAAAGGCTGCCGCGTACTGCGGAGCAACGGCCTGGACTTGAGTTATCTGGGCTTCTATAACGACAAGGAGCCCTTCAACAATCCTGCGTTGAGAAGAGCTGTAAGCCTGGCCATAGACAGGAAGCAGCTCACAGAGAAACTGTACCGGGGTAACGCTGTTGAGGCTGGAGGCCCCCTGCCCCCCGGAGTACTGGGATATGACCCGGAGAGCCGCCCCCTTCCCTATGATCCGGCGGGATCCAGGGAAATACTTGCCAGTCAAAACCTTGCCGGGGGTTTGAAAATCACTATTATTACCTATACCAACCAGAGACCCTATAACCCCGCGGGAGGTCAAAAGCTTGCCGAAGCTATTCAAGCCGACCTGGCAGCAGTGGGGATAGAAACGGAGATTAAAGCCTACCCCTGGCATGAGTATAAGGAAGCGCTTTTAAAAGAAGAAGGCAACGCCTTTCTTTATGGGTGGATCAGTGACAACGGGGATCCTGATAATTTCCTTTACACGCTGCTTTCCTCCGCCCAAATTGAAAGTGGACTCAATACAGCCCGCTACCGGAACAGAGAGGTAGACCTGCTCCTGGCCAGAGCGCAACAATCGGCAGACCTGGCTTTACGGGAGCAGCTTTACCGGGAAGCAACGAAGATAATCATCCAGGATGCCCCATGGGTTTGCTTAAATCACAGCCTGCGCCTCACAGCAGTTGCACCGGGAATAGAAGGTTTCGTACAGCACAAGACGGGTTACCCGTATTTACATGGTGTAAAAAAAGTAAGCAGGCAAAACTTCTTTCAAGTTAATATTTCTAGGTTGAAAGCAAATATTAACTATCCTGCGGGCTGAAAGCAGTAGGAAAAACCTGACTTTGTTATGTCAGCCGTCAGAGAAATCATTCACCAAACTCAATGTTTTTATAATCACGGATTAATTACGCGTTGCTGCCGCTGGAGCATAGACAACTACCCTTTAAAACCTTTACCTTGATGCCGGGCCAGCGGTATGGATATCTAACTAAAAAATCAACTGTATTAATTAACTGCATTAAATGTTCTCTCCTAAGATGAATGACGTGCCTAATGTTATTCTCTTACCTTACATTATCTTCCACTAATAACCCTGGCTCCTCTGAAGAATAATATTGGCAAAAGGCATATGCCTAATCTCAGTTTTAGGAGGAACGATAATGGATCAAGTTTACCAGCTCCAAAGGCAGATCCAGGATTTACGGCAAGAGGTAAACGCAATCAGTCAGGTTGCAAACCAGTTGCAGCGCTCAGAAGCCAACAATGCTGCACAACTCCAGCGTTTGCAGCAAAACGAAAGCATGGCCGCCCAGCAGCTTCAGACTATTCAGCAACTCTGCAACCGCCTGAGCCAGGATGTCAATGTTATCAGTAGTGTTGCCCAGAGTGTCACTGCCCAGATTGCCAATAGGCCCTTTACCACCGGCCAGTACGGCACAGGAATCAGTACCCAGTTTAGTACGGGAATCACTCCCCAGTTCACTACGGGAATTAGCCCTCAGTTCAGCAGCGGCCAGTTTGGTACCTTTGGAAGCCAGTTCGACCAGAACCGTAGCGACGAGTTTTCCCGGAACCAGTACATCAGTTCTATGGCTGCGAACCGTTACGGGATAGGTTTTAACGCGCCACAGTATGCCTCCAATCAATATATCAGCAACATGGCCAACCAGGGGCTACTTGGTTCCCAGCAAAGCCCTGGGTCCAGCGGGTATGGCGCAGCCACCATGGGAACAGCCATGGGCCAAAGTGGTTATGCGGCAATGAGCACCGGCAATTTTGCTGTTCAACCAGCTCACCCGGTACAGGCTAATCAGTACGGTTCAACCGGCATGATGGGCAGTCATTATACACCAACCTACAGCATGGGGCAGTCAACAAATCAATTGAGTTCCGGCCTTTTCGGCAGCCAGTCCTTCAGCGCCATGAATACTCCCAATATAGGCCGTTACTCAAATTTCTAATGCCTGAAAGGGGCCTTTAATAGGCCCCTGTTAATTTTAAGCTAATTGTGATTTTACATTAAACCCGATAAATCGTAACAATATATGGAAATAAGACAATTATAACCCTTAACAAATTATGGATTAATTGTTATAATATGCTATATTATTAAGTGCGGGAGGGGTCTGTTTTGGCAAAAATCTTACGTGAAGGGGCTTCGTATACCCAGCGTGATGTCGTAGAGCTGCTGGTAGAATTCTCAGCGTTTAAGGACCGGGTAACTAAAAAATTTAAAGAACTGGCCAGGGAGCTTGATGGAAAGGCCAACGAGCACGACCTCTGGGTAAATGTTTATCTAATCTCATCGGATTACTCTGAGGAAGTTGCCGGTAAAAGACATAAACAGCAGCAGGATTCACTGCAAAAAATATCCTGAAAATATTACGAAAATAAAACAACAAAAATGACTGACCCGGGGAAAGCCTTCGAGTTTTATTCTTTTTCTACAGCCACTTCCACATCAATGGTTTTTCCTTTCCATGAATCATGGTCAGCGTTTTCGCTATAGTGCTTGATAACGAAGGATCCTACCTTGTTGCAGGTATAATAGTTTACCCAGCCGGCAACAAACATCCCGATTAAGGGAATTATTCTTAAGACTGTTTTCTGGGACGTCCTGATACCCAAGGCCAGCAAGGCGTGCTCCACCAGACGCAAAAAGGTGCTCCTGGAAAGCTGCGCTACCGTTAAACTGGACAATCCCCTGCCGGCGGCGCTGGACCCTATCGCTGAAACCAGCACCCATACAGCCTCCCGGGAAGTTTCGTCAAGATCCAGGTTGCGGTTGTATACCTCCGCCACTTCCAGGATTAACTCAGTCAATAAGTAAGCCATGGCGATCAGATCCAAAGCAGTTCCGCCGACGACGACAAAAAGTGTGCCCAGTACAGGCACTGTCCCGGGCATGGCTGTAACAACTCCGGCAGTGGTACACCACCTGCTTTTTTTCCTGATTAGAATACGGCATAATTCCTCATTACTCAAATGAGGATTTTTCTTTTTGAGTTTGGCCACCCGTTTTTTAATATCCTTTTTATTGACATGTTCAAAGGGGTTAAAAATCACCACCCGCGTGCCACTCCCCCTCTCTTTAATATAAAAATACGCTACAGCAGACTTTATGCCTTCCATTAAAGGACCGGTATTGCCCGTAGGGAAATCAGATTTTATTATTTGACGAACAATAAGCAGATGATTTATAATGTAACCGGATCCTTATACCGGATCATATTTAAATGAAGCAGCCATAGAAAACCGGATTACTCCGGACTAACCACATACATGGGCCTATAGCTCAGCTGGGAGAGCGCTTGGTTCGCATTCAAGAGGTCAGGGGTTCGAATCCCCTTAGGTCCACCAAATAAATAAGCGGGTTTCAGGGTTTTGAGAATTTCAAAATTACTCGAAAAAATGCCCGTTTACACACTTTTTACACACATTGAAAAACCGGGAAGCTTTTTGCCTCCCGGTCAAGATTTTTACATTAGTTTTAATTCTCTACTAGGGAAGCCAGCAGG
>JAKPGY010000024.1 GCA_029550685.1 Bacillota bacterium | reverse complement strand
CAATGTCGATGCTGTAGTTTCCGTTTGCATCCGCTTTAGTGGTATCAAATAGCACTATATTCTGTGCTGCGTCTACCACCTTAAGGGGCACCCAGGCGTTTGGCGCTGCTGTGCCTGAGGCGGTTACGGTCTCGCCTACCGCTGCAGAAGTTTTATTCAACAACAGGCTTATATCGGTCGATACACTTGCCATAGAAATAGAAGGAACACATAACATAAACAGCATTAAAACTACTTGGAGACATGCCATTATCTTGAACTTCATTTCTTATCACCCCCCTACTATTTCTGGCCTTTCCGGTCCGGCTAAAAAATCATAAGTATAACATCTAGCTTTACATCTTTCTTGGACCATCAGGAGCACCTCCTGTAATTAGCTCCCCGTAGTTTTGAATAGGTTAACAAAAATTTGTGCAGTCGTTTCTTGATGTGTGCACAAACCCCTGATATGGAGAAGCCCCGTGTTAGCCTTAAGTTAGAAGCAGCTCAGTCAGAACTGAATGTCCTTTGGACATTGGCAACACGGGCAAGGCTCCATATCCAGGGTAGCTGACACTATTTTCTACTACCTACATGATCTCACAAAGAACATTGTTCTTTATTACAGTTGACTATTGGAAAATAATCGGGTTAACGTCTATTGCGTTGGTCAAGTTGTCAACAATATAAGCTTTGATTACGTCGCCCGATTGGACATTGAAACCGGCCTGGGCAGTTTCAACCTGGTCAAAATCAGCCCTGGTGGCGTTAATAGCGAGTTGGCTGCCGTTTCTAAAATGAGCAAAGACCACTGTTTCATTGCCGCTGTGAGAGATCACCGGCGCAATGTTGACTGTGAAATATTTAAACCCGGTTACACCGCTATTAACGGTCATGGTACTGATGCCTTCCGGGGTTGTCCCCGTGGTATATGCATCATCCGCCTCAGGTGTGACTGTGTAAACCGGATGCGGCTCGGACGCCGCCTTTATCGTCTGCACTACAGCAGCATCTTCATAACCTGCAGCCTTAACCACAACAGTATAGTCTTTGGCTTCGGTAAACACATCTGCGTTAATGGTAATCGTACCGGCAGAAACCGTATACTTGTCATTAGCCAGGACTGCGCCGTCTACAGTGATCTCTGTGATGGCAGACCGCCAGGCTTCGTCATCGGTGAAGGTCAGGTCTACTGCCTGTCCAACTTCGTTATTTTCAGTGTCTGCTGTCAGGACCGGTGGTTCTTTAGGCTTTACTACAGGTTCAGTGATAACACCTTCCTGCCACGGACCCATCAGTGGATAGTCGTCTTTATCGGTAGCTATTGTCTGGTATGGCGTATCACCGATACCGTTACCGTCGGCATCCGCACCGGTATAATCGCTCCAGTAGTTACCTACCGGTCCGGTATACTGGACGCCTTTATACGTGTAAGTCTGGTCTGCCTGGGAGTTCCAGAAGTTGCCTGCAACTGCGCCATACCCTGCGGACAGTTGGCTGGCATTGTCGATAAAGTTGTTCAAGTAGAACACATTTTCTTTTGAGCCTGTTGCAATCTCCAATCCGGTATTGTTGTCCGAAAAGATGTTATTAAAGATATTATTTGAGTATGCGTTCTTAACCCTTATGCCGTAAGTATTTGACTCTGAAATGTTACCGCTGACGGTATTGTTATTGGCATTGTCTGCCAGGTAGATAGCAAAACCTGAGCCGGCTGTGTTGTTGGAGCAGGTGTTACCGGTTATGGAGTTGCCCGTCGTATTGGACAGGTTAATACCGTATCTGCCGCTTTGAGTAACGACATTGTTAGAGACTGTGTTGTTGGCGGCATTTCCTTGAATGCTTATTCCTAGATTGTTTCCCGTGCTTATATTATTTCTTACAGTGCAAGAGCTGCTGGATGAGCCGGAGATTTTGATGCCCGCCTTATCCATTGCCGTTGCTCCGGATAAGGTAAACCCGTCAATGGTAACATTGGCTGCGGTAATGTTGATGACATCAGCATTTGAATTAGCCGCCTGAATAATCGTCTGGGCTGAACCGTTTTCGGACCGAATCACCAGGCTTTTGTCCACAATTATGTTTTCGTTGTAGGTGCCGTCCTTTACGATGATGGTATCACCGGCGCTGGCTGCCGTAACGGATGCCTGAATGCTGGTAAAGTCGGCATCCCCGGAGTCATCAACGTACCAGGTCTTCGCCACCGGGGCTGTTACCGTGATGTAGTCCGTTTTCAACTCCTCGTCGCTGCCAGCTGCATTGGTTACCGTGAGCTTGACGCTGTAGACACCGGCTACACTGTACTCATGGGTTGGATTCTGCTCCGTGCTGTCCGTTGTGCCATCATTATCAAAATCCCAGGCCCATGATGCCGGGCTTCCTGTGGACTGATCGGTAAATTGTACGATGAGCGGCGCTGTACCACTGGTTGTTTCAGCAGTAAAAGCCGCTACAGGCGCAACCGGCTCTGCAACCATCGGTTGGATTACGGTCGCATTACTGTATCCGGTGGCGCTGACCACGATTTCATAATCTCCTGCCTCGGTGAATACGTCAGCGGTGATATTGATATTGCCTTCCGTAATCGTGTACTGCTCACCGGTTAGAGCGCTGCCATTAACAGTGATACCGGTAATCGCCGCCCGCCAGGCTGCATCATCGGTGAAGGTAATGTCCACTGCCTGCCCAACTTCGTTATTTTCAGTGTCTGCTGACAGGACCGGCGGTGCAAGCGGAGCCGGCAGGCTACTATTTATTATCAGCTCAGAAACATACTGTACCGAAAGCCCGGTGGTTGTGGGATACAATTCACCGCCACTGCCAATATAATAGTACCAGTATTGGGGATCTGCAGCCTCATGCCAGTCCCAGTTGCCGAAAGCGTGAACACCCCACGGGTTAACCGAGTTATCGGCAAACCAGACCAGACGCATGCCTTCATTGTAACCGGTATCCGGATATTGCCCATCCTTATACCAGCAGACCACCATAGGACCCTCACGATCTGAGTACTGGTAAACATTTTTATAGGCAAACGTTTTTTTCAAACCATCTCTTGCTTTTATTGTTAACGTGTCGCCCTCTTCCATGCCTCCCACTAATTCGCAGAGGTCTTTCACGTTGGTACCTTTTACAGCACCCATATCCTTTTCAAGAACGTTAGTATCCTCTTCGGGGTTCCAACGAAGCATTTGTTCTGTCTCTTCATCTGGGTCGTCAATAAACACCGGACCCTGGTGATAGTAATGAGTTTCCCCATCACCCATTACGTCTATATTTGCAGGATCCATCAACCACTTGTAGTCCACGGTTCTCTCAGCAAGAATTATTTTACCATCAGAAGCAAGCTTTTTGATGGTAAGGCTGGTAGTCCCTGCAGCGCTTGCTTCTGTAGGGGCGAATACCACTGGCAGCATTGCTAACAATATTGCCATTAAAATTCCCAGTCCATGCCTTGCCAGTCTCTTCATAAACATAACTTTTTTCTAATACCTCCTGTAATTGGATCCCTGTAGTTTTGAATAGGTTAACAAAAATTTGTGCAGTCGTTTCTTGATGTGTGCACAAACCCCTGATATGGAGGAGCCCCGTGTTAGCCTTAATTAGAAGCAGCTCAGTCAGAACTGCATGTCCTTTGGACATTGGCAACACGGGCAAGGCTCCATATCCAGGGTAGCTTTATAATTTCAAACTACCTACATGTTCTAACAAAGAACTTTATTCTTCCATTACACTGACTATCCTTATTGAAAAATAATCGGGTTAACGTCAATTGCGTTGGTCAAATTGTCAACAATATAAGCTTTGATTACGTCGCCCGATTGGACATTGAAACCGGCCTGGGCAGTTTCAACCTGGTCAAAATCAGCCCTGGTGGCATTAATAGCAAGCTGGCTACCGTTTCTAAAATGAGCAAAGACCACTGTTTCATTGCCGCTGTGAGAGATCACCGGCGCAATGTTGACTGTAAAATATTTAAACCCGGTCACACCGCTATTAACGGTCATGGTGCTGATGCCTTCCGGGGTTGTTCCCGTGGTATATGCATCGTCCGCCTCAGGTGTGACTGTGTAAACCGGATGCGGCCCGGACGTTGCCTTTATCGTCTGCACTACGGCAGCGTCTTCGTAACCTGTAGCCTTAACCACAACAGTATAGTCTTTGGCTTCGGTAAACACATCTGCGCTAATGGTAATCATACCGGCAGAAACCGTATACTTGTCATTAGCCAGAGCTGCGCCGTCCACAGTGATTTCTGTGATGGCAGACCGCCAGGCTTCGTCATCAGTGAAGGTAATTTCCACTGGTTGTCCAACTGTATTATCGCTGGTGTCTGCAGTTAAAACAGGCGCAGGGAGCAATTCCTTAGCAACCGTGTAGGTAAATGTAACAACATCGCTATCTGCGCGGCCCGGCCCGATGGCAATGGCCTTGATGACGGTATCCGTGGTTATTTCAATGGGCACGTTAAGTTCCGGCTGGTAATAGGTGGCGCTCTTGTTATACATGTTGCTGTTTACATCCGGGGTGCTGCCGTCCAGGGTATAGTAAATCTTAACCCCATCGATTAATGTATGTCCCAGAGTAACCTTGGTTCCCGGTTCAACTACGCCTTCCGGTACGTCTGCTGTAACATTATCCCATTTTTCGGGTTCCTCAGTGGAAACAGTAATCTGGTTAACTTTTTTAACAAACCAGGGTTTATTCTGTTCGGTAACGGCTCGCTGCCCCATGATCAACCGCAGTCCGTTTTTATCCAGTGTATCCGTGGAGAGGATCGCCGGAACCAGCTCTTTTCCATCCGAAGAGTCCTCCATCAAGCCCGGGAAATAGTAACGGGGTTGTACAAGGAGCTCATCTATGGTAAAAGTCTGGGTCATGCCGTCGGAGGCCTTGAAGGTTATTAGCTTGGCCTCGTCTTTAATCTGGGCCTGGTCCAGAAGGTCCTGGATCCTTACTCCTTTTACACCAACAAAGCCCAAATCTTTAGTCGGCCAGTTATTAATAGCGCTGTAATTGTGAGTTACCTGCGGCAAAGCCAGCACCTGGCTTAAGGTTAGCTTAACATCGGCAGGCACACCGTCGCCGGTTATAGTAAGGGCTACCGCTTCTGCTTCGTTGATTGTCTGAATAACAATGGCGTCGTTATATCCGGTGGCGCTGACTACGATTTCATAATCTCCTGCTTCGGTGAATACGTCAGCGGTGATGTTGATATTGCCTTCCGTAACCTCATATTGTTCATCGGTTAGGGCGCTGCCATTAACAGTGATACCGGTAATCGCCGCC
>JAKPGY010000009.1 GCA_029550685.1 Bacillota bacterium | reverse complement strand
AGAGTATGGGGATGAACATCATCAGTCACCAGGATGGCATAGCGGGTATCAATATTATTTTCGGTGATAGCACGTACGGTTTCTTTCACATCATGCCAGGCTGAACCTTCCCGGAGTTTGGCATACATACCCAGACGCATGCGGGCCAGGGCATCATCTTTGGTAGTGCTTTCGTGGCAGGAAGCTACGCCGGCAGCTGCATAGGCCTGTAAACCAACCTCCAAATCTGGAATGGAATAATGACCGGTGATGGGCTTGCCTGCATCCAGGGTTGCCTTCAATTCCCCATGAGTATTCTGGTCACCATAAATTACCCCTGGGAAATTCATCATTTCGCCCAATCCTATGATACGATCATCCTGCATAGCTTCGGCCACTTCCTGGGGCCCAAATATTGCTCCAGCATCCTCAAAACCAGGAGCTGCCGGTACACAGGAAGGCATGGTCGCGTATACTTTCATGGGCATAGCCCGTCCCTCTTCTACCATCATTTTGACGCCCTTCATACCCAACACATTGGCTATTTCATGGGGATCCATAAAAATGGTGGTGGTACCTCTGGGCAGGACAGCCCGGGTGAATTCCCCTACCCCCAGCATGCTGCTTTCCACATGCAGGTGTCCATCCAAAAAACCGGGCACCAGAGTATAATCACGGGCATCAATAATCTCCGTCTCTTCACCGATGGTGTGATCGGCCTTGCCCACCAGCACTATCCGGCCGTGCTTGATGGCTATATCCTGGTTTTCCAGTATTTCTCCGGTATTTACATTAACAATTCGGCCTCCTTTAATAACCGTATCCGCTTTGATAATACCCATAGCAGTCTGCGACAGTTCTGCGGTAATTTCATTGAAGTCCTTTTGTGTCAAGCTGTAAGAAATTTTCATGTTACCCATCCTCTGCTAGTATTCTTTTAACCCTAGTATGGGTTAATGCCAATTATTAATTCTTCAAAACCCTAGGATGGTCCTTTTGCTGTGCTCAAAAAACTGGGTAGCAGCTTGGATGCCCCACCCGGTGAAAATCTGGTGCAGCTAAGATTGCCAGCGCAGCAGCTTGGACTCAAGGTAAGCCACTGCCACATACATAACCGCAGCACACAGCGCTAGGATGATCACACTGGTCATCACCAAATCCAAATGAAATACCTGTCCGCCGTAGATTATAAGATGACCTAGACCGGCTTTAGAGACTAAGAATTCTCCCATGATGACTCCTACCCAGGAAAGGCCTACATTGACTTTTAAGGCGGAAATCATATTGGGCAGGCTGGCAGGCAGTATAACCTTGATGAAAATAGTTATCTTCCCGGCTCCGAAAGCCTGCATCAATCTGATCTTGTCTTCATCCACAGACAGAAATCCCTGCAGCATACTGATGATGGTAACAATAATTGATATAAGCAGGGCCATAACAATAATAGCCGGCTGGCCATTGCCCAGCCAGACAATGAGAATAGGGCCCAGAGCCACTTTGGGCAGGGCATTCAGCACCACCAGATAAGGGTCGGCTACCCGGGCTAAAAACGGGGACCACCACAGGATTATAGCTATAGCCAGCCCTCCTAGGGTACCGGAGGTAAATCCTATAATAGTCTCCCAGACCGTGGTCCAGACATGTAAATACAACTCCCCGGTATTGTGCATAGTGAGCAGGGTCTGCCACATCCGGGAAGGCTGACTGGTTACAAAAGAATCCACCCATTTTAGATCAGCGGCTACTTCCCACAGAACAAAGAACACTACCAGCACAGCTAATTGGGTACTGAAAATACTAATCCTCCGTATTTTCTGTTCACGCAAGTACTGGAGGCGTTGTGGAGATATATGATTAGACTTCGGCATGGATGTCCAGCTCCTTCCAGATCTGGTCGAAGTAAATACGGAAACGTTCGTCTTTGCGATTTTGCAAAGGGGTTTGCCCCGGAACGGTCCTTTCAATCGTATAAATGTTTTTGACAATAGCTGGACGGCGCGATAGGACGTAGATACGGTCAGATAAAGATATGGCTTCAGCAATATCGTGGGTTACTATGATAGCCGTCATTTTCTCCTGGCGCAGGATATTCCACACTTCATCTACCACGGTCAGCCGGGTCTGGTAATCTAGAGCGGAAAAAGGTTCATCCAGCAGGAGAATATCAGGGCATACCGCCAGGGTCCGAATTAGGGCCACTCGCTGGCGCATACCTCCGGATAGCTGGCGTGGATAATGATATAAAAAGTCACCCAGGCCGTATTTACACAACAGCTGTTCTACATAAGTCCGGGCTGATTTTAAATCCTGCTTTTGGATTTCGGGTCCAATCAGGCAATTGCGCAGGACATTGCGCCATTCAAAGAGATGGTCCTTTTGAAACATGTACCCCACTTTTCCCTGAACTTTGACAGTACCGCGGGTAGGTTCCAGGAGACCCGCCAAGATGTTTAATATGGTAGACTTGCCACACCCACTGGGTCCCACTATACTAACGAACTCCCCCTCATAAACATCCAGGGAAATACTCTGAATAGCTTCCGTTTCTCCTTCAGGAGTCTGAAAGGTCATAGCAATGTCCTGTAAGCATACTTTACAATCACTCATCACAACTGCCTCCATGGATTTCAAAAGGCAGATAAGCCATAGCTGAGCTGCCTTCGCTAATCATTTGTTTTGAAAATGTTCTCACCGTGCCATCGCGGTCTGCTCAAATGTCATTGCTGTAAAAATGGCTTCCTTTTGTGTCATCACGAGGAGCGAAGCGACGTGGTGATCTCTTTTCCACAGCCTGCGAACCTCTTTTGAGATTGCTTCGCTGCGCTCGCAATGACACAAAAGGTGTCTTCTCATTCATCGTGGCTTGTTCTACTGGTGACAATTGCGAGTACGAATCTCGTGGCAATCTCATGTTGATCTACACTAATCACAGCTTAGCAGGAATGTATGTCGGAAGGCAGGAGTATTACCCGGCTCGTCGTAAGTCACTCGCCCGGCTAATACTCCTGCTCAAGCCGAGCACAATTTTTTCATTCATAGTAACTGCACTACAGTTAACGATTGCCGGGTTATTGCACCTCTTTCATAGCCTGCAGAGCAAATTCATGAGTAATCAGCAGATTTGAATCCACCGGTTCACTGAGTTCTCCCGCTTCAATAATAATTTCCTGAAGTCTATCCAGCGACTCGCTTTTCATGATCGGATCTTTAGCCCAGGTATCCTGGGTTTTGTAACGTTCCACCACCATGGTTATCAGCTCTAAATCGGTATCCGGGAAAAAGGATTGTATGGATCGGGCTATTTCTTCGGAACTGTGACTCTCTACCCATAGCTGTCCCCGGTAGACTGCGTTGGTAAAGCGTTGAATAACCTTTGGGTTTTCCGCTATATAGCTTTTGCGAGCTCCAAACACCGTGTAGGGTACTTCCCCGCCGGCTACTCCCAGGGATGCCACTACATAGCCATAACCTTCCTTTTCCAGCTGACTGGCATTGGGTTCAAAATTGGCTACATAATCGCCGGTACCGCCGATAAAAGCCCCAGTAGTGGCAGTAAACTGTAAATTTGTTATAATCTCAACATCTTTACCGGGAGTAAGGCCATGTTTTTTCAATACATGTTCCAAAACCATCTGGGGTACTCCGCCAGGCCTGCCCCCTATAACGGTTTTTCCGCGCAGGTTTTCCCACTTAAAATCAGGCTCTGGTTCGCGGCCGACTAAGAAGGAACCGTCCCTTTTAGTAAGCTGGGCAAAGTTTACCACATAGTCCTCCTGCCCCTGATTTAACACATATACCGTAGCTTCAGGACCGGCCAGACCGATGTCGGCTCCTCCGGACAGCAGCGCAGTCATTACCTTGTCAGCACCCTGCCCGGTAGTGAGTTCAATTTCCAATCCTTCATCAGCAAAGAAGCCTTCATTAATAGCCACATACACAGGTGCATAGAAAATAGAGCGCACCACTTCGCAGTAACGTACTTTGGTCAGCGATTGTTCGCTTTCCTCAAATTTCCCGCAGCCAACCAGGGAGGTGGCCAGCAATCCGCATATTAACACTAAAGCCAGCCACACATTAACCCGTTTCATGTACTATCCCCTCCTCTTACTCTCTGAGCACAGCCAGTTTATAGGCTTTTTAGTAGTAGTATATGGACAGTACCAATAAACGGTGTCACACTCTTGGGTTAAATATCTGCTAAGTACACTGAAGGAAGACAGGCACCATCAGTTCGATCAAAGGTGTTTAATTTTTACATCTGGGCAACCCGCACGTAAAGCAGGAAATAATGCGGGTGAATAGTAATAGTCTATGATAGAAGGGGGGAGGCAATTATGATAGAGATCCAAAAGTATGGAGAAGTGTTACAAATACGTATGAGCCGGGTTTTTAACGGGCAACCGCTTTACTGGGTAGCTGCTTACCTGGTGGACGGGTTGCTCATAGACAGCGGCTGCCAGCATACTGCCCAGGAGTTGGTGGATTTTCTGGCCGATTACCATGTGGAGCAGATAGTGAATACCCACTACCATGAAGACCATATTGCTGCCAACTGGCTGCTGCACCAACAGAGGCAATTGCCTATGTACGCTCACCGTGACTCCCTGCCTTTAATGCGGCAGGTTCCAACTCTATACCCTTATCAGGAAATCGCGTGGGGATACCCCCAGCCAGTAGATGCCCAGGAACTGGGTCCAGTCATTAAAACCCCACACTACACTTTTGAAGTTCTCCATACCCCCGGTCATTGTCCGGGCCATGTAGTCCTGCTGGAAAATGAACAGGGTTGGTGCTTCAGCGGAGATTTATTTATTTCTGAGCGCCCCAAGGTTCTGCGCCCGGAAGAAAATGTTCATGAAATAATGAAGTCTTTGCGGTATTTGCTATCTTGTGCCCCCGACGAATTTGCCCTCTTTACTTCGATGGGGCAAATTTTGCCCCAGGGCCGCCAGGCAGTTACCAACCTCCTGTCTTATCTGCAGTCGGTTACCCAGCAGATCATAAACCTGCATCACTCCGGCCATTCCATTGACGATATCCGCCACACGGTTTTTGGCAGGGAAAGCCGTATGGCAGAATTAACCAACGGTCAATTCAGTGTAAATAACTTGATTAACTCCGCCCTCACCCACTGCAATTTGTAGACGCTGATTTGGCATGATTTTTATTTTATAAGTATCACATGGAAAAACTGTCTGCGCCCCGTGGCAGCACTTATTTACTTGCTATCTCACGGGGCGTGTTATGATTGACTTATTTTAGAATACAGATTCACAATCCAATAGAACCGTCCCTTTGTTCCGATATGATTATAAATATTAGGCATTTGTTACAAGCTATAACTTTATACCTATTTCCCTCATGAACTGTAATAAGTCAATGTAATCAATTTCAAATTTCCGGCAAACATTGGGTATTTTTACCCTATTTTTTATCCCAGCATCATATGTTTCTAAAGTAACTATGGTTCCCTCAAAGGCCAACCCATAAGCGCACAGCCATGAATCTGCCGACGAAGCGAATTCTCTTTTGGCTAATGCCGTGTACTGTCCATTAGCATTTATCGAATTAATTATCATTCTATAGGCTGCTATCACTTCTGGCTCTGGTATCCCTAAAACGGTAAATTTGTAGCATTCCCTTTCATACCATTCCGCTAGTAAATCCTGGCCTTTTCGTATCTCTTTTTGGATTTCCTCAATTATTACGATTCTACTTGCTGCCTTCTCAACCCGCTGCTCCCAGAAACTAGGGGCAAGATCAAATGGATATAGCTTCCTATGAGCGGTTATAAACACGTTTGCATCAATTAAGTATCTATCCCTCATAGCCGAAAAGTTCCTCTTTAAAATAGTCATAGAGTTTTGCAGAACCATCCAGCAAATTAAACGCATAAGTATAACTAATATCGCCGGATTCAGCCCCCTGGATTACCGCCTCTAAAAAGCTATCACCAAGACGGGATCTGCTGGTAAGATAATAGTTACCACCACCATCAGACTCTCTCTCTCCCATTTTACTTTGCATTACTTCTGTTTGCTTTTTTATGGTATCGACCACATGCTGGGATATTTTATTCATATCCTTAAGTCTAATGGCTACTGCTAACCTACTGACATGAAACAACCTACTTAGCTCATCTATTTGTTTTAACTCAGATCTATTGTTATCCCATTGTTTTTGAACATGAGAGGCAGGGATTAAAAAGTCAGCCGTTATCATATTTATATTTGTTTCATCGCAGTCTTTATTGACAAATACATCATCCTCTTGCAATAAGAAATGAATATATTCGTGGATCAAGGTAAAGATTTTCCCAGCTTCACTATCATTACTGTTTATAAATATAAGTGGTGCGATGTCGTCATATAATAAAAAGCCCCTAAACTCATTTACATTAAGCTTTCGGTGATTATTGGAACCGACAATTCCGCTTTGCATTACTATGATCCCCTTACTTTCAAGTTTCTTTCTGAGGTACTTAAAAGCGGAACTTTTATCCCTATGTTGTTTATACCAAAATTCATCAAGCCCTAGATACTCCCTAGCCCTATGAACACTACCCTTACTGAAATCGCCAAAGCTATCAGGAAGCAGTTTCTTCCAACCTTTTTCCTTGCGATATTCACTTAACCAATCCTTTTTCCTAGCCATAATATACAAGGTATCTTGCAGATCCTTACTGATTTCTGGTATTTTATTTCCAATCGTTCTAAATTCAGATTCAATTATATTCGTTCTCGGAGGTTCATTTAAAAACATATAGCCTAAAGGTACCCCTAAAAAGTTAGCCAGGCGTTCCACTTGCCTAAAAGTAGGATGTTCTCTTCCGGAGATCCAAGCCTCAATTTTGCTAAATCTATTTTTTATCTCCATAAAGTCCTTTTGAGATTCTTCAATCGCCCATAAATAAATATCCTTGCTAACCTCCACTTTGCTACCAGTAGCCATATGCTCGCCTCCTTCCCAATTGACAAACCGAAATAAAGGTAATCCTTATATTGGTCCCTTAATTTCTTATATTTTAATTCTATACCATCAAACACAACCATGGAATAAAAACGCTTTTACTGGTTCCCACCTTCATCCGGAAATCCCTGAACAGGTGCCACTTTCACAGGAATTCGCACTTATATCCTTGGAATCACCCTAAAGCTAACGCCAATGAGACGCTCAATCTGCCCCAAAATACGCCTTTTTCTATGCATATCTTTCTAATCTCATTGCGTTTCCCGTTGTCAAAACTTGAATTTCAGTTGGACCCCCAACGCTGGAAATGCTCTTTACAAAACCAGTAGCCTCGGTGTCATTAAGCTTCAAATCATCTTTAAAGGTTTTCAGGTATTTCTCACAGTTCTTATCATCAGCAATACTTACCTAAGGACTTGTATCCCTAAACATCATATAGCAAATTCCCTAGCTGCTTTTAGCATTTTTTCATCCCTGATGAAAGTTTTGCAACAAGGTGGGAAACAAACAACGCAAACAAACCATCCCTTAGTATCTCCGTAAAATGTCGTCACCTTGTGTACCACCTTTGCATACAAAAGAGTAAATCGTAACCTTGGAAAGGTGGAACCAATTGATGCCTGTACTTACGACCGGAGCAGTGGAAAACGCTGTTACCAATCCTTCGATTAATTTGTTTGTCAAGGTGCTGAACAACAACGAAACTCAGCCCATCCAGGCAGAGATAACCCTGTATTCTTTGGATGGAGTCAAGAACATCATTGGCACCGC
>JAKPGY010000233.1 GCA_029550685.1 Bacillota bacterium | reverse complement strand
TTTCGCAAAATATCCATGACCAGGTGGAGAAATTCAGCCAACTCCCTTGTTAATATGGCACTGCCAAATAGCTGGTTTGATGAGATTGGACTTATAGACATAGGTAAGTACAGGACCGGGACTTTGTCATTCTATTATGAGTGATAAGGTTTACCAGGAGCCGTATACGAGGCCCGTACGTACGGTTCTGTGAGAGGGATGTTGCTGCAGCCAGCTACTGCAGCTTCACCCTACTCGATTATAGACTCAAACCGTAGACAAGCACAGAGATTGCCACGCCCCTGACGGGGATCGCAATTATCACCTGTGAGCAGACCACGATGAATAAAAACATTGCTGGCCGGCTTTGCAGGAGTATTAGCCAGCTCGCTCCAAGACTCCTCGCCTGCAACACATCGGCTTACTTCGGTGCGAAGCGGACCGCTCGCAATTCGGCATCCATGCACTCAGTCCTCGCTGCTCGAAACCTCCTGTTTCGAGCGACCCTTCGCAGCCCTCAGTTTCACCGTGTGTTGCAACGGCTCGTCGTAAGTCGCTCGCCCGGCTAATACTCCTGCTTAAGCCGACCAGCAATATTCTCAGTCAGCGTGCTCTGTTCTACAAGTGACAATTGCCCTAAAGGACTACTGATGTACCCTCACGGGTACAATTGAGGTTGCCCTAAAGGACTACTGATGTACCCTCACGGGTACAATTGAGGTTGCCCTAAAGGACTACATATGTATCTGTATCCTCTCGGATACAATTAAGGTCGCTGTGAAAACGGTTCTCACCTAAGCCGTACCTCATGCCAGTAGGTTTGCCGTGAGCACCTTGGTGGAGGAGTCCGATATAGTCGGTGAAGATGAGCGGACGAAGGGGGGCGAGGGACAGGATGTCCCAAGAGGGCTACCAAAACAGGATGTTTTGTTAGCCCGGTACCCCCTGAGTCGCACATCGAGCCGCTACTATATCGTGACGACGGAACAGGTGCGAAGGGTGAACCTACTGGCATCATATATGCTATGCAGCTAACTTAATTGGGACAGTACGAAGCGGTGGAGAGCTTCAGCCACACCGGCTTCCTCATTGGATGCAGTCACATAATCAGCGGCATCTTTCACCACATCCCGGGCATTGCCCATAGCTACACCTACTCCCGCCCACTCAATCATAGCCAAATCATTGTAACTATCGCCCACCGCCAACACTTCCTTGCGATCTATACCAAAATGCTGGGCAATTACCTCCAAAGCACTGCCTTTGTTAGCCGATTGATCCATAACTTCCAAATAGTAGGGCTTAGATCGGGTTATGTTCAGCAACTTGCTGTATCGGCCCTTTAATTCCAGTTCCATATCCAAAAGAGCCCGCTCATTGTCAGTAATAGCCATTATTTTAAGGGGCTGTCCCTGCTGCACGGCCTCCATTAAGTCAGGAACCATCCGGGGCTCAACTCCGGCCAGATTAGCGTAAGCTCTTCCTTCTTCCGTCAGGCTTTCCAAACACAGTTCATCCTCTATGTAGGTATGAAAGTGCACTTTAGCCTGCTTAAAATACTGCATAACCTCGATGGCCAAATCCTGAGGCACTGGTCGATAATACAGGATTTCTTCCGAATAAGAGTTTTTCACCAAGGCTCCCTGATAAGTGATAAGCGGCAGGTCAGCTTTTATCTGGCGGGCATAAGGCAGAGCCGAACGGTACATCCGCCCGGTAGCTAGAGTGACCTTAATCCCCAGCTCCTGAACCTGGCGAATGGCCTCCAGACAAGATGGAGAAATCTGTAAGCCCGAATCCAACAGAGTATCATCCAAATCTACCGCGACTAGCTTAATGGCCATGATTACCTCCTTGACAGGTAGCGTAAAAATAAGCCAGGCAAAAGGCCCGGCAGAGTATGCTGCTTGCTATTATTCCCAATTAACGGAATCGAAATCCCTCATCATCAATGAACAGACTTATTATGAAGCTAATTACACTGAAGAGTATAGCACTTAAGATGGCCCAACCAAAACCTTCAATATCGAAACCCCGAATGGTGGCCGAAGTTAGCCATAACATCAGTGCATTGATAACAAAAGTAAATAACCCCAAAGTTAAGATATTAAGCGGCAGGGTTAAAATCAGGAGCAAAGGACGGATCACGGCGTTAATAATACCCAAAAATACTGACCCCACTATGGCTCCCCAAATAGTAAGCTGAAAACCTGGTAGAATTGCCGCGGTTATAATAAGTGCTGCGATGTTTAACAACCAACGAGCCATTAAACCTGACATGATTATCCTCCTTTCAAATCTGGTGGTTTTTGGCTCCGGAATTATGCATTATTCTACCATATTTCTATAAACAATAGTCGGCTCAAGTCGAAATGCTTCCATGAAAATATTCATATACACGCCGGGCCACAGTTCGATTCATACCGGGAACAGCGGCCAATTCTTCCAAAGAGGCTTCTCTTATACCGTTTACAGAACCAAACTTCTTCAGCAAAGCCCGGCGCCGCTGGGGCCCCACCCCTTCAATATGATCCAGAGCAGATGAAGTCATGCGCCGGGTCCGGCGCTGCCTATTGTATTCTACCGCAAAACGGTGCGCCTCATCCCGCAATCGCTGCAGCAACCGCAACCCTTCGTCACGACGCGGCAGGACCAGTGGTTCACTCCGGTGGGGCTTGTAAATCTCCTCATTTTTCTCGGCTAAGCTTATCAGCGGAATCTCCACACCCAGTTCATCCAGAACCGCCTGCACCGCATTTACCTGTCCCAGCCCTCCGTCAATCACAACTAAATCAGGCTCAGGTAAAAAAGCCGGGTTCTGCTGCTGGGCCTGCATAAAACGGCGCCGCAAGGTTTCCCGCATCGAAGCAAAATCATCGTTTTGGTCCTGTTTTATTTTGAAGCGGCGATAAGCACTGCCATCGGGAACTCCCTGGGTAAAGACCACCATGGAAGCCACGGTTTCCTGGCCCCCTAGATGGGAAATATCGTAGCATTCGATACGCTCCGGTACTACCGGTAGTTCCAGTACTTTGCTCAAGTGTATCAAAACCGCCTGCTGGCGAGATTCTGCTTCATACCTCTCCTGGAAAAGCAGGTGAGCGTTTTCCATCATCATATCCAGCAAACTGCGTTTGTCGCCTCGCTGGGGCACCTTGATGCTCACTTTGTGGCCGGTAACACTGTGCAGCCATTCCTCTATCAATTCCTGTTCAGCCGGCAGGGTACTCACCATCAGTTCCTTAGGGATATCTTCATTGTCGGTATAATACCGGCGTAAAAACTGAGCCATTAACTCTCCTTCATCCTGTCCAGTGGGACGATTCAGCCAGAAAGTATCTTTAGCCATAATTTTTCCGCTGCGAATCTTAAAAACCGAAGCCAGGCTGTCCTTTTCCCCCACAATAATCCCTATTAAGTCCAGATTCCAAGGAGATTGCAGGTGCACTTTCTGGATTTCACTAATTTTGCGGATAGCGTTGATCTGATCCCGCAGACGGGCCGCTTTTTCGAATTCCAGGTTATGGGCCGCTTCCTTCATTTCCGCTTCCTTGGCCTTTAACACCTCCCGGCTGTCCCCTTCCATGAAAGCAATTATCTGCTCCACCATCTGAAGGTATTCTTCCTTGGATACCTGACCGGTACAGGGCGCTAGGCATTTTTTCAGATCCCGGTTTAAGCAAGGCCGGTTAAGGGGACGTAAAGTCTTGCAGGTACGCAAGGGGAATAAGGATGTCAGGAGGCGCAGGGTTTCCTTCAAAGAAGCAACATCGGTATAAGGGCCAAAATAGCGGGAAACCTTATCCTTCTTTTCCCGGGTTATATAAACCCGCGGATAGGGTTCAGCCATGCTTATTTTCAGGTAGGGATAGGTTTTATCATCCCGCAGATCAATGTTGTAGCGAGGTTGGTAGGCCTTGATCAGGTTGTTTTCCAGGATCAAGGCCTCTACTTCACTATTGGTAACGATAAAATCAAAATCATCTACCCGCCCCATCATCGCCCGCACCTTGGGATGTAAGCGGTCTGCACTCTGGAAATAAGAGCGCATGCGCTGGCGCAGGGCTTTGGCTTTGCCCACATAAATAACCTGCCCGGCCTGGTCTTTGTACATATAAACCCCGGGCTTTAGGGGTACATTTTTTAGCCTTTCCTTTAACTGTTCCGTTTTCATGAAACACACGCCTTGTTAGGCTGATCATCTCCCATTCCCAGTATGGGGCGCAGGAACCGTCCCGTATAAGACGCAGGGCACCCTGCTACCTGTTCGGGAGTGCCTTGGGCTACTATCTGCCCACCTTTATCTCCACCTTCTGGCCCCAGATCAATCAGATGGTCAGCACATTTAATCACATCCAGATTATGCTCGATGATAAGGACGGTGTTGCCCGCATCGGTTAACCGGCTCAACACATTCAACAGATGCTTAACATCATGCTTGTGCAGTCCGGTAGTAGGCTCATCCAATATATACAGGGTTTTGCCGGTAGAACGCTTGGACAGTTCCGTAGCCAATTTCACCCGCTGGGCTTCACCTCCTGACAAGGTTGGAGCCGGTTGTCCCAGCTGGATATATCCTAAGCCCACATCCTGCAGTACTTTTAGCTTGCGATGGACGCGAGGGATAACTTCAAAAAAGTCTACCGCTTCATCCACGGTCATGGCCAGTACATCGGCAATGGTTTTGCCCCGGTATTTGACTTCCAGGGTCTCCCGGTTGTAGCGTTTGCCTTTGCACACCTCACAGGGAATATATACATCGGGCAAAAAATGCATTTCTATCTTTATGATCCCATCTCCAGAGCAGGCTTCACACCGGCCTCCCCGGACGTTAAAACTGAACCGCCCCGGCTTATAACCCCGCATTTTGGCTTCCGCTGTTTCCGCAAACAGTTCCCGGATATGATCAAAGACTCCCGTATAAGTGGCGGCATTGGAGCGTGGGGTACGCCCGATGGGGGATTGATCAATGTTTACTACCTTATCAAGAGCCTCCAGCCCTTCGATACCCTCATGGGCTCCGGGGCGATACCGGCTCCCGTAGAGGTGCTTCATCAAGGCTGGGTAAAGGATTTCCTCTACCAGGGTGCTCTTGCCAGATCCTGATACTCCGGTGACAACTACCATCTTGCCCAAAGGTATGCTCACATCGATATTTTTCAGATTATGTTGGCGGGCCCTTTTTATTACCAGATGGCAGCCGTTACCGCTGCGCCTCTTTTCCGGAATCTCTATATCCAGTTTGCCAGCCAGATACTGTCCCGTCAGAGACCTTTCACAAGCCATAATATCCTCTACTGTACCCTGGGCTACAATTTCTCCCCCGTTTAATCCAGCCAAAGGGCCAATATCTATTACATGGTCAGCACTGCGAACGGTTTCCTCGTCGTGCTCCACCACAATAACGGTATTGCCCAGGTCGCGCAGCCTCTTTAATGTTACCAGCAAACGCTGGTTATCACGAGGATGCAAACCTATACTGGGCTCGTCCAGAACATACAGCACTCCCACCAGGCTTGAACCCACCTGGGTCGCCAGCCGGATACGCTGAGCCTCTCCTCCGGAAAGGCTCCCTGCTTTCCGGTCCAGGGTCAGGTAATCCAGCCCTACATCAAGTAAGAAATGCAGCCGTTCTTTGATTTCTTTAACCACCTGGCGGGCGATAATGGTCTCCCGTTCATTTAGCTCCAATTGTTCAAAAAAATCTATGCATTCCTTTACTGACAGGGCTGTGACCTGGTTAATAGACTTACCCCCTACCAGAACCCATAGAATTTCCTCCCGCAAGCGTTTGCCCTCACAGGTGGGACACAGGGAGTAGGTCATATATTTTTCGATCTCCTCCCGGGCATAGTCCGAGCGGGTTTCCATGTAGCGACGGCTAAGGTTGTTAATAACTCCTTCGTAAGCAGAGCGGAAAGTACCGGTCTCACCATAGGAATTAGTATAGACCACTTTGAACTTTTCCCCGCCATTGCCATAGAGAATGAAGTCGATCTGTTTTTTGGTAAGTTCCTTTAGGGGGCGGTCTAAGGGAATCTTGTAATGGTGAGCCGCCGCCGCCAAAATCTGATTATAGTAGGTGAAAAAGTTATTGGACCAGGGAATAATCGCCCCGTCTTCCAGGCTCTTTTCCATATCCAGGACCAGACTGGCATCAATCTCCCGCTTCCAGCCCAAGCCGTCACAATCCGGACAGGCCCCGAAAGGATTATTGAAGGAAAACATACGGGGACTCAGTTCCGGCAGGCTGAAGCCACAATCCGGACAGGCGAAATCCCGGTTAAAAAGCAACTCTTCTTCGCCCTCATCTTTAAGCCACAGTACAGCTATGGTGCCTTCACTCAACTCAAAAGCTAATTCCAAAGACTCTGCCAAACGGCTGTTGATTCCCTCTTTGATAACCAAACGGTCCACTACCACATTGATATCATGCTTTTTGTTTTTATCCAGGTTAATCTCCTCATCGGAGGTATATTCATAACCATCTACTATGACCCGCACAAACCCATCCTTGAATAGGTTCTGCAGCAGTTTGCGGTGCTCCCCTTTCTGGCCCTTAACAACAGGGGCCAGAATCTTAATGCGGCTGTTAGCCGGCAGTGCCAAGAGGGCATCCACAATCTGATCAATAGTCTGCCGTTGAATAGGCTTGTGACAATGAGGACAATGGGGACGCCCCACCCGGGCAAACAGAAGCCTCAGGTAATCGTAAATTTCGGTTACCGTACCTACCGTAGAACGGGGGTTATTGGAGGTAGACTTCTGATCTATAGAGATGGAAGGGGACAGCCCTTCTATATAATCCACATCCGGTTTGTCCATCTGCCCCAGAAATTGGCGCGCATAAGTAGACAGTGACTCCACATAGCGCCGCTGCCCTTCACTGTAAATGGTATCAAAAGCCAGGCTGGACTTGCCTGAACCAGAAACGCCTGTAAATACCACCAGCTGGTCCCGGGGTATGGTCACATCAATATTTTTCAAATTATGTTCTCGAGCGCCTTTTACCAATATTTGATTCTTTACCATTTCTCTCTCCTCACAGGTTGTCAGGTCGACACGGGGGTGACACGGGGACGGGGTTGTTGTCAACTTTTCTTCCAGCCAAATGAGGTCTTGGAGATTGTTAATAGCCCGTCGAAATATAGTTTTCCTGTTTAGAAAAAAAGTTGACAATAACCCCGTCCCCGTGTCACATTCGTCCCCGTGTCACATTCGGCGGCGGCTCTTTTTGCGCTGGGGAGCTGCCGCGGTGAGCTCCTTGATCATGTCCCGCAGTTGCGCTGCCCGCTCAAATTCCAAATTTTCCGCAGCCTGGCGCATCTCTTCTTCCATTTCTTTGGCTAGCCGCTGTCGTTCCGCTTTAGGTAAATTTCGATATCCCAAAACATCGTATTCCACCGGAGTTTCAGCTATAGTAGCCTCCACCGAAGCATAAACCGCCTTTTTAATGCTTTCCGGGGTAATATTATGCTCCTGGTTATAAGCCATCTGTTTGCTGCGCCGGCGGTTGGTCTCTTCAATAGCCGTCTGCATAGAAGGAGTAACCGTATCTGCATACATGATGACCCGGCCTTCCACATTACGGGCAGCTCGTCCGATAGTTTGGATCAGAGATCTTCCCGAGCGCAAGAATCCTTCCTTATCAGCATCCAGTATAGCCACTAAGGCAACTTCCGGCAAATCCAAACCTTCCCGCAGCAAATTGATTCCCACCAGTATATCAAATTCTCCATTGCGCAAGTCACGTAAAATCTCTAACCTTTCCAGAGCATCGATGTCCGAATGCATATAGCGAACCTGCAGATCAGCATCGGCTAGATAGTCGCACAAATCCTCAGCCATGCGTTTGGTCAAGGTGGTAACCAGCACCCGAAACCCTTTGGACACCGTGCTGCGAATTTCGTTTATCAAATCATCGATCTGGTTCTCGGTAGGCCGTACCTGGACTTCCGGGTCTATTAATCCCGTGGGACGAATTATCTGCTCCACTACCTGCTGGCTGCGATCGAGCTCATAGTCTCCGGGGGTAGCACTGACATAGATGACCTGATTGATTTTATCATCAAACTCCTGAAATTTAAGGGGCCGGTTGTCCAGAGCCGAAGGCAGGCGAAAACCGTATTCGACTAAGTTAGCCTTGCGGGACCGGTCTCCTTCATACATACCCCGGACCTGGGGAACCCCGATATGGGACTCATCCATAAACAGCAAATAATCTTCCGGGAAAAAGTCGATTAATGTATAGGGTGGTTCTCCCGGAGCCCGTCCGGTTATATAGCGGGAATAGTTTTCAATGCCTTTGCAGTAGCCTATTTCCCTTATCATCTCCAGATCAAAACGGGTGCGCTGTTCAATGCGCTGGGCTTCCAACAATTTGCCCTCCCGCCGGAATTTTTCCACCTGCTGGGCCAGTTCCTGCTCGATTTCAGCGGCCGCTTCCAGCATCCGGTCACGACTGGTAACGTAGTGAGAAGCCGGAAACACAAAAGCATGCCGGCGGCGTCCAAATACTTCGCCAGTTAAGGGGTTGAACTCCACGATGCGGTCAATTTCATCCCCAAAAAACTCCACTCGCAGAGCCTGCTCCATTGAGGAAGCAGGATATATCTCCACTACGTCTCCTCTTACCCTAAACTGCCCCCGGGTAAAAGCCATATCATTGCGGGTATATTGGGTTTCCACCAAACGGCGTATTACCTCATCCCGGGAGATTTCCATTTGCGGCCGCAGGGACAAAGCCATTGCATAGTAATCTTCAGGAGCACCCAGTCCGTAAATACAGGAAACACTGGCTACGATAATAACATCTCGACGTTCCAAAAGAGCCGCCGTGGCTGAGTGGCGCAGTTTGTCAATCTCATCATTTATGGAGGAGTCCTTTTCAATATAGGTATCGGTCTGAGGCACATAAGCCTCGGGTTGGTAATAATCATAATAGCTTATAAAATACTCCACCGCATTTTCCGGGAAGAACTGCTTAAACTCTGAATAAAGCTGCCCTGCCAGGGTTTTATTGGGAGCCATAACTAAACTGGGCCGCTGCACTTCTTCGATAATGCGGGCCATGGTAAAGGTCTTGCCCGAACCAGTTACCCCTAGCAAAGTCTGTTCCCGGTGACCCTTTTTTAATCCTTCCACCAGAAGACGTATGGCTTCCGGTTGGTCACCTTGCTCCTTATATTCCGAATGAATGCGAAATTCTGGCATAACTATCCCTTCCCTTACCATGCCTCTATAAGAATATTATTATATCAAACTCTAATCGCAAAGAGTTGTTACCCGGTGATTTCCCGTTGTATCTGTTGGCGTTTACGGTCCAGGGCTTCGAAATCCATGGCCCCGGCGTAAATTTTTTTCAGGTCTTTCAGGCAGCGATGGGACTGTTCCAGTTCTTGCTGGGCTTGCAGCATGAGGGTTTCATAAATGCGCAGGGATGCACTGAATTCCTGGGCTAAGTTGGCTTCCTCATAGCCTTCCAGACACTGGCTCATATCTATTACTACATCCCAGGGTTTCCCGGCTAATTCCAGCAGACCGGCATCAATCAGGGCGATTTGCAGATTGAGGATTATGATCATCTGAACGCTATCTGCATCCAAACCACAGTGATAATACTCCAGAGAATATCCCATAGCCCGGGCCCGGGCAGCTAACTCCATCATAACAGCAGCTTTGCCGCTGCCAGCCGGTCCCTTAAATACGTACCTTTTCTGGCAGAAAGAGCTGATTTGCTCCATATAGTTTATCATTCCTTCAGCAGTGACGGCACTGGCAAAATAGTGCTTTTCGGCCGGATGGCTGTCCAATATTTGCTGGGCTAGCTGTTCTGTTAACTGTTCCATTTTCCTACCATCTAAATAAGCATCAACCTTTTTAGTTATGGTTTCCCTTATCACCGCCGCGCTTTTCAAGGCCGCTGTGGCCTGATGCCGGTGCTGTTCCTGCTCATCACACAGTCCCATGATCTCCTGGCGATGGGTTTCAATCAGAATTTTATCCCAGTAATCCCCCATATAAATAATGTCCCCGGTTAGACCAGGATAGCGAGGGTCAATTGGATAGGCCAAGCTCCCGTTAACCACCGCCGCTTGCAGCTGAGGAATGAAAACTCCCTCCGGACTGACCGGATCAGCCGCCGATATCCAGAACTCCACCTCATAACCTTGTTCTGATAATGATTCCCCCAAAAGACGTATAAAGGTGGACTTACCTGAGCCCGGCGCTCCTTTAAGAATATAAATCTTAGGTATTTCCCGTAGCAGTTCTGGTATAAAGGTGTGAAACCCCTGACTGGTGTGGCTGCTGGTGAGGACGTAGCGTACTTTACCTCTCATAATCACCTGTCTCCTCTAGGCCCATATTTATGCTCTAGCATATTCGGAGTAGCAGCGAAATGTGAACACTCCCCATGGGCTACGGGAATTAACTGCCGGCGAGCTGCTTTTTCAGCCAACGCCACCAGCGCCGGGCTATCATAAATACAGTGTCATCCTGAAATAACAGGTACCGGGAAGCATTTTCTCCGGGGACAGCTATGATGCCTACCGGTCCGGTGGGGCTGCGTTCCAAGGCGATGTTGAGAAGTTTTCCGTCCCGCAATACCAGAAGGTGCAAACCCCGCCAGGCCCATTGCAGGATGTTGGCCAGTTCCTCCTGAGTGTTTACCGGCATACCATTTACCTTTAACACAATGTCACGGGATTGGAGTCCGGCTCGGGCCGCTGGAGTGCGCCGCCGTACATCCAGTATCATTACTCCCTGGGAAGGATTAACATAGTAGGAGGGTCGATTTCTCTCCGCCCTCATTCCCAGCCAGATAACCAGTTCATGTCCTAGGGGGCTAAATATTGCCGCCAGCCATATGAGGGGCATCCACCGGGAACTTGCCACCGCCAGCACCAGCAAAACCAGACTGAATATAAATAACCAAAATGCTGATTCCCGCGCCTTTTGGCCCGGGGGACTGGTGGTAGTTATCTCACCGTAACCCAATATGGCCAGGACTGGTATAAGCATATAAACCTGTGGGGCGGAATCCGGTGCATAGCTTTTTATGAGGGGCCACCAATCCGGCATCAATATCCCTGGGCTGCCAGCCTCCACATAGCCAGCACTTACCAGAGCTACCAGGGGCAGCGGCCAGAATTTCTGGAGATTGAACCCGCCTCGGATTTCTCCGCCTTTCTTCACATAAACCGGCACCGGATGCAAATGCCCGTTGGCCACTATCAGCAGGCTTTCCACCATATGCAAAACGGCCACCAATGCCAACAGTTGAGGAATATTTATATCTGGGTAGCCTACTAGCAAGCTCACTAAGGACAGCAAGCCACCGGCATAAGCAAAACATAGAAAACGCGGGCTAATCATCATAAGCAGTAAAGCCGCCACCCATAAATACATGATTCCGATACTGAATAAGTCGATACCCACCAAAACCAATAAAATGCTGCCCAGAATACCTCCGGCCAGTCCTAAGAGAGTGGAAATCACCGCAGCTCCTATATAGCTGCGGCCGGTGGTGTTGAGCAGCCGGCCCGACATGTCTTCTAAACGCTTGTACTGCCAGGTAACCAGAGCAAAGAGCAGCAAGTAGATGGCCAAAAACAGGGGAGAAACCAGAGTTTCCGCTAGTTTTTGCCCCATGAGCATCAGGAGGGATAATATCGCTTCCATTCCATCACCTTTGTTTTGGTAGCTGATAAGGACAACCCTGCAAAGACCACGAAGAGGGAAAACTCTTGCGCTTTCCCTCTTAAGCGTATTACTGTTAATTACCACCTGAAAAACAGACCACGATAAATGAAAATCTAGAGCATGTCATGGCGAATTTGTAGGGGGCGATGCCCACATCGCCCCGCGAGGCCATTTTCACTGCAATTGCTGCCAGTAAAAACGCACTAAAGAATCGCCTTTTTCACCAATTCCACAGCCTTTTCCAACTGCAGGTCCTGGGCAGCACCATGCTTCTGCTCCACTATATAATCAGGAGAGATTCCTATCTCATTAATATCAATTCCGTCAGGAGTGTAATACTTTTGAGTAGTTAGCTTAAGAGCGCTGCCGCCCCGCAGGGGATAAATGGTCTGCACCAGCCCCTTGCCATAGGTTTTTTCTCCCACCAGAATAGCCCGCTGGTTATCCTGTAAAGCTCCCGCTAAAATCTCAGCCGCACTGGCACTATCCCCATTCACCAATACCACCATAGGAATATCTATACTTCCCGCTGAGGAACGATGTACGGTTTCATTGTTACGAGCATCCACTACTTTCACTATCTCCTGGTCATCCAGGAAAATGCTGGCGATGGCAAGTGAGGCTTCAAAATCTCCACCCCCATTACCACGCAAATCCAGCACCAATCCTTCCATACGATGGTCTTCTAAGAGGCGGTTAAGAGTATCCGCCATCTCTTGTGCTGACTGAGCATGGAACTGATTAAGTTTGACATAGCCGATAGCCGGACTCTCATCCAGCATACGCTCTTCCACTGACGGTACATTTATGATTTCGCGAATGATAGTATATTCGTAGTCCTTACCATCAGATTCCCGGTAAATCCCTAATACTACTTGGGTGCCGGGCTCTCCCCGTAACAAATGGACCGCATCATCCTGGCTCATATTAATGGCACTTTCCCCGTTGATACGGATAATAATATCACCGTTTTGCACGCCGGCTTCGTAAGCGGGAGTTCCTTTGATGGGAGATACAATTTTCAGGCGTCCTTTTTCATCCTGCAAAATGTAAACTCCGATACCGCCAAATTGGGCTTTCAGGCGTACCTGTAGATCTTCCCAGGTGATTTTGTCCAGGTACTTGGAATAGGGATCATCCAGAGAATCAACGATTCCGGCGGTGGCTCCTTCAATCATTTTACTGGTACTGGTATCAAAAAGGGATTGGGTATTAATCAGGCCTAT
>JAKPGY010000228.1 GCA_029550685.1 Bacillota bacterium | reverse complement strand
GTCTCTTTTAACCATTCCACCAACCGTCGCAGGCCCGGAATAGATTGTGTGCCAAGAGTGATATTTACCGATTCCCATACAGATTGGAGTTCTTTTTGTGCTCCTACTAACGTATCCAACTGTATTTCCTGCATCTCTAAGGCCTTATTTGTGCCAGTTATTTGTCGCTCCATATCTCGCAATGCATTACCGCCCATTGCAATAAGGCTGGCCAATGCAGGGCCGGTCTCCTGGCCAAATATACGCATAGCCATAGCCGTATCGACACCTTTATCCTTTAACAAGTCAATTATATCAGCCAAAGAGTGAATTGTCGGATTGACTTGAGAAGCTTTTATTCCTAACTCTGCCAAGGCTTTCTTTGCGTCCCCAGTCGGATGTGCCAATGCCGACAATGCCGTTCTAAATCTTGTCCCGGCCATTTCCCCTGTAAGGCCCATGTTGTAGAACAAGGCTAGTGTTGCTGCAGTTTCTTCCAGACTGCGGTTAAAGCCTGCGGCAGCCGGTCCAGCATAGCGCATGGAGTCGGCTAATTTGTTCATAGAAGCCTGGCTACTGCTGATGGTTGCTGCGAATACGTTAGCTACCCGATCGGATTCTTCTGCCCGCAAGCCAAAGGCTGATATAGTCGAAGCAATTGTTTCAGAAGTAAACGCCAAATCAGATTGCGTAGCAGCCGCCAACGCAAGTGTTCCACTTAAAGCGGCAATCTGTTGATCTACATTGAATCCGGCAAGAGCGAGATAATAAAGCGCGTCCGCCGCTTCGGACGCTTTAAACACGGTCTCTCTACCGGCTTTGGCGGCGGCTTCCCTCAGACGTGCCATTTCTTCTCGGCTAGCTCCGGCTACAGACTGTACGTTAGCCATTGCCTGCTCAAATTCGCCGGCAATCTTAATTGCGCTGCCTATTAATGCCGTAGGGCCTAAGGTCAGTCCTCCCATACCAATAAGGCCCAAGGGCGTTGTTAACATCCGTCCGATTCTGCCAAAAAAGCCAGTAACCTTGTCCTTGACGCTTACTGTCACGTTCCAAGCCTTGGTGGTCATGGTTTTTAACGTCCGACCAACTTTGTCCAGGACGGGTGCTGCCTTATCGAGTACCGACAGCCGCAGCCGGTAATCAGTCATGGCCATACGTTGTATACTCTGATTGGTTTTTTGTGCAGCTTGTTCAAATTTATTTACCCTTTCCCGGGCTTTTGTGAGAGGAGCTTCGCTCTGGTCATCAACTATAATCGGTATTTCAACACGGTATATCTCACCGCCGGCCATGGTCCGCCCTCCTCTCTATTTCTCTTACTTGTTCATCTTCGGCCTCCAGTTGTACCATCATAGAAGCCAGCATAAAAGCCCTAACTTTGCAGGGCTTGGCATAAAACTCATCAGGAGGAATGCCTTGCCGCTGAAAAATGTGATGCAACAGTG
>JAKPGY010000227.1 GCA_029550685.1 Bacillota bacterium | reverse complement strand
AATTAAGGTTCTTCTCGCTCCAAACAGCCCCATCCATATGAGAACCACTGCTGCTGACATGTAGAATATGGATTCCGTGTCCATATCTGGAAATAGAAGGGCTATAGGCACTGTAGCTAAGGCCGGACCTATCAAGAACAGTGGGGTGAACTTGAACAAGAATCCGCCAAGCAAAGCGGAAAGAAGCATGAGCCCAATACTCACAGGTATCATCCTTACATTGAATCGCCAGGCTAAGAACAGTGCACCCAGCACAAACCAGTACCACCGTTGAGACAAATCCAGAAGCCATTTCTTTCTCGCTGTGCTGTCAATTTGATTCATGGCTTGTGTGATCATTTCTTGCTCTTCCTTAAATGTTTTTTCGTATTCTCCTTGGTAGTAACTAATACCCGGTTTGTAACTATCAATGTCACTAAGGTCACTAGTGCCGAACAGGTAGGTGGAAAACCCATCAGCCAGTACGAGTTTTTGCCTCAGCAAAAAGAAGTTTCGGTAAGCTTTTAACTCCATATCAAAAGGAAATATCTCCCAAGGTACACTGCCAATGCACCCAGGCGGATAGGGTATGCCAGCTAAGTTAGCTACCAGGGGCATTACATCATAAACCTGCATGCGCACGCTGGTTTTAGCAGGGAGTTTTTCTTTTACCAGTACCAGTCCGTACAGGTTGACCTCCCCCTGATTTATCTCCAGAGCTAGGTCTCCCGGCTTTAGCTCTGTTACTTCGTCTGCGAAGGTTATTTCCAGCTTGTCACCTTTGGCAAGGCGGTTTAAGAAAGCAAGGTTTTCAGGCACGTTGCTCAAGGTGGCGTATCCATCCAGATGACTAAGTGTGTACAGATGAGGCGAGCTGCTGTTACTTCTGAAGTTGTTAATGCCGGCATGGGCACCTGTGAGAATGTTTACCACGGTTTGCCCTTTTGTCCAGGTGCCGGGCACTCTTATGTGCGATTCTAAGTCACTTTCTTGTTTTGCTGTTTCTGCCACGCGGCTAGTAAATATTATTCTGGTCTTTTCCTGTGATGGTGGCGGTGCAAATACTGGTACATCTGAAAGCTTCACTGCCCAGCTATTTCTGGG
>JAKPGY010000202.1 GCA_029550685.1 Bacillota bacterium | reverse complement strand
GAGGGGAAACACCCGTTCCCATCTCGAACACGGCAGTTAAGCCCTCCAGCGCCGATGGTACTGCGTAACACGTGGGAGAGTAGGACGTTGCCAGGATTAATTATTTTCTGACGAAAATAATTAATCCTTGGCAACGCGTTGACCCCTTCGGGGACTTCACCATTACTTAATTATTCTCTTCCTTCACATTAAAACGATATACTTTTTCGTAATTCTGCCCGATGCATAAATCAACATATTGTTGAGTGTTATTATATATAGCGCTCCACTGAGTGTTGTACAGGATTCCGGTCTTTTTGTCCAATACATCCACCATTTTGGCGGCTTCCAGTAAATCCATCCCTTGCTGGGCAGTGATTACTCCGTCTTTTTCTTTCAATCCCGTTATCGCAATGTCATAGCGGTCCTGGCCTTCACCAAAGTTATATTTATCTCCCGGAGTAAGGAAGAAGTTGGTACATACCTGGTAGGAAGTCTCCGGTTCCAATACGTGCATCTCATTATCCACATACTCTACAATAACACTGGCACCTTTGGCATCGGTAATCTGAAAATGAAAGCAGCTGTTTGCCGAAGAATGCATGTCATATTGTTCAAGCAAAGCAACCGCTTCATCCACACTGGCGGCTTTATCCAGCAAGAGGCGGATGGCTGTGGAGGTGGTTATATCAATTTTCCCGGTGTCCTGCTTGGTTGGAGGGGTTTCCGGCAACAATAGTACCGCTACCGCCAGGCCTGTTTCATTTATACCATCCATGGGAGCATATGGAGCAGCCAAGGCTAGAAACTTGTTCGCGAACTTGTCCGGCAGGATATGCTCCTGATAGCCGAGGAATGCCAGGTTTACCATGGATATGCTCTCGTATCCGTTAAGGGGTTTGGTATGTACCAGCATTGAAGGAGAGTAATCCATATCAAAATTACGGGCAAAAATATATTCCCCATCCGGCGTAACTGCATTAAAAGTTGTACAGCTAAGATCCGGACTGGTAATGGTAATGGGAAGACCTTTTAACAGTTTCTTGCCGACGAAATTTACTAACTCCTGGTCATTGCTGGCTCCCACCTGTAAAAAATCATCAAAACCATAGTCCCCGCTGTAAGTCATGGTGTAGAAACCATAATCGTCCACTTTTTCAATACTGTTGATGGCTTTCAGTTCATTCCTAAAGACCAGACCCAATCCAAGTGTTAAAACAATTACCAAACCCAGTAAAATGCATAAGCCTTTCTTGAAGCCTTTGAAACCATTATTCATGCCTATTTACCCCTCCCCATGAGATCTGCGGCATTAACGTAAAATAAGTACATTATACTGTAGTTATTTGATTAATACCATTATCTGTTAGCTTTAATGATATTTCAATATAGCAAGCTACTGGACAGGAATGAAGATGCATCGGACCCTTTTTTACATTAATCATACTTTTCCTCAAAAAAACTCCCCTTTGTATAGTCTTTGTTATTTCAGGTGTCTACTCAAAGGGGAGCATATCATTTTAGGGCAGCCTCTAATCTAATTCAATTCCCTATCAACCCAACTCAATATTGAAACGACGACTCGCCCCTTCATTTTTATCGCGTTCTTAGATTTCTGAAGCATTAAAAATTATACTATCGCCAACATGATGGGTATCATCCCAAAAATATGCTTTTCCATATGTTGGAGTAGTCCAAGCATCAACCAATTCCATATACGGATCATCGGTCCAAGCTCGTTTTAGGCCGGTAATTTTAGTTGTCCCATTTTCTTTCGTCCAATATACAGAAATATGGAGGTACCCATACATGGTCATTTTGTCTTTCTGTGCCTCGCCACTTATACTGTCTTTTTCAATATTGATTATCTTAGTTGTCACCCCGGAATTATTTTCAGCAGAAAATACAGGAGTAGTGGATACTCCCAACAAAAGGATGGCGATCAGTAAACTGCAGAGAGTTCTTTTTCCTTTTGCCCTCATAAAGAAATTCCCCCTTAATATACTAATCTTTTTTAGCTAAACCTGTTAAACTCAGTTAACCCTCATATGCACCACCTCCTTTTAGTCACAATCACACCATTTATTGGTATCTAATAACTAGACAAATAAGCATGCAAAAAGGTTGACAAAGAACAAAAAATTTCTGTCAACCTTTTTTGGGAAAACTGGTCAGGTTATTAAATTGAACTGAAAGTTGGTATGTCCTTTGAGGAAAGAATCACATATTCTTATTACCCTGATGGCGCCGTTGATTTTAACGGTACGTTTGCTTGGTTTTCTAGGCATGTAGAGCAGAGTGTTTAATCGTTTCCCCAGTTTACATTAAAATAATATCTTATGGCCTAACTTTACGCAGACACCTCTTTACCATCCAAAATATTAATGATGCGATTACACATGGTAGCAATATTGTGATCATGGGTAACAATAATTATGGTTTTTCCTCGGCGGTTAAAGTCTTGCAGAATGTTCATAATTTCTTCTTCGGTATTACTATCCAAAGCTCCCGTCGGCTCATCTGCCAAAATTAGTTCTGGCTCATTAATTAATGCCCGAGCAATAGCGACCCTCTGACATTCTCCACCAGAGAGCTGGTAAGGATAACGTTTGGCTTTGTCCTGTAGACCCATATTGCTTAATTCCTGCCGAACTCTGTTTTCAATTGTCTTGCGTGATAGGCGGTTATACCGGAGCGGAAGAGCTACATTATCAAATACTGTTTTGTGTTCTATCAGGGCAAAATTTTGCATAATGAAACCTATTTTATTGCGACGAAACCGGGCCATTTGCTCCTGATTTTTAAATACGGTCTTTTTGCCTTTATAATAGTATTCCCCTTGGTCAAAAGTATCCAACCCGCCGATAATATTAAGCAGTGTGGACTTGCCAGAGCCACTTTTACCCATAATTGCTACCATTTCACCATCTTCCACCTGCAATGAAATACCCCTCAAAGCTCTGACTAGATTGTCCCCTTGTCCATAGTTTTTATATATATTATTTAATTCAATTAACATTATCTTTTCCCCCTTAAATACATACTTATATTAAGCTGATTAATCTGGTGAAATGGGTAGATTAAGGACAATACCCCAATTATGATGGATATGACCAAGGGTGTTGGATTAAATCCGATATAAGCGAATTTTAAGTAAGCAAAGGAGGCCGCTAAAATATTAGCAATAATAAGGTAAAAAGCTATCTCGGCAGCAATTACTTTTTTAATATCGCTCGGAGTAGCCCCACTAATAAGGTGTATTGCATAGGTATGCAAATTGTTTTTAATTTTAAGTGACAACGATAACACAATATTAATAAAAGTAAAAATAAAAACAACCACACTAATGATTAGGAAAGAAATAAAAAACTCGTGACTTTCAAGATTGAGTATATCCAAATTGTTGACGTGCGAACCTTCAATCTGCCATCCGGTGAGGCGACATTCCCTACAGAACTGGTTTATCAGGACTTGCACTTCATCAGCATTGAGATCCTTGCTTATAACGTACCCAGAAGTTTTAACATGGTAGAAAGCAAATAAATAATCGGGTATTGGCGTACCTAAAGCAGGAAAAGCAAACTCAAGACTGGGCATCACCATCTGACGGTCCAGGTAACCAATGTCACCATTAATAAATACATAACTGTCTTTATTAAAAAAGCCAATCACTTGAGCCCGGCTTTGAAGACCTAAAAAATAGATATTTAATTGGTCACCCAAAGAATATATTCCTTGGTATTCAGAGCCAAGAATGAGCGGGATGGGCTGATCCTCCTGATAATGGTACTCTGAGGATAAAAAATAACGTCCTGAGTGAAGGGAAGGCTTAAAGGTAGTAAACACCAGCTCGCTGAACTGCATTCCCTTAACTGGCCTGTATAAATTTCCATTGATATCAACTGGTTTATTTAGGTCTGCCCTACCATCTTCATAACCTTTGACAAACTTTTCCGGTCCCGAATAATCCTGTATGTAAATGCTTTGGGAGTTTAGATCCAGATATCGGAAGTAGGGATTGTTCTCCAATCGTTCATGAAAGCGCATCAGCCTTTCTACCGCATCACTTTCATTAAGAAAACTGCGCAATATCTCTTCCGAATTGAAGGGGTCATACAAATGAAATATATGCTCATCTTGATATTTTGTAGAAAAGTCAAGTAGCCGACCATGTAGATGGTTTATTCCAAGGGTACCGATCGCTGTAAAGACCAAACCAGTTGCAGTTAGCAAAATAATGATTAAACCAAGAAAGGCTTTTTGCCTGATACTCTCAATTATTTCAGCACGCATCAAACTTACTCCTTACTCAGATAATAATTCACGAGTTTGATTGTGAAGAGCTTGCATAGTTGGAAGGATAATTACCAGCAAACCAAAAAGTATTACCACAAAATAGGAAGCTATAACTGCCAGCGAGTTAGACAAGTGTATTTTGTTGTAGGAGACAAGAAAAAGCGCAACTGATAGGCCTAAGAAAAAGCCGACATGGGCAAGAAAGATGTAATCTCTCAGTATTTGTCCTACAATAGTTTTCGAACTAAAACCCAGCAGGCGCTGAATCGCAATCTCCCTCTTCGTTTTTTCATATAGCGATAAATTAACTGCAACACTTGATAATAGGAAGGTTGAAATAAGGACAAAAAAAAGCAGTGCATTGGCATGCTCATTTTTCATAAGGCGCTTTATCCCCCTAGGTTCACGTTCAATTACTAGATAGGAACCGCCAGCTTTTTCCACTTGGTTTTTTAATAACTGGGCGGCTGCAGCGATGTTTTGTTTGGAGTTTCCATCTATTGCATAAACACCGCCATATCCTGGATCAATTGCGTCTGCATTCACCATTAGCATATAATCCAGCTTGCTTATTTCGTTACCTCCCAAATACCCAATTACTTCGTATTCCTCCTGATTTATAATGATGTAATCATGACCTTTTCGTTCAGTAACGATAGGATTATAGGCATTTCCTATTACAACCAGCTTTTTTCCGCGAAAAAAATCATCTTCTTGGAAAAACCTTCCTTTTAATAGTGGTGGCGGCTCAATATCGCCGCGAAAAAAGACAGCCCGCACTCGCTCTCCTGCCAATTCTTGAAAAATGATAGCATCCTTGATACCAGCATATAAGGACTTTTGATCTAGTTGTTTAGAAGGGTCATTGACCTTAATATAAACTGTGTTTGAACCGTAGTATCCCTGGCTTAATTTCTCTTTATAGTAAGTATCAGATATATATCCTGCAAAAATCAGGGAGAGAAAGGCAACAGCTGCAAACAGAGCTGACATCGTGTATTCTTCGGATGTAAACTCTTTGAATCTCATTTCAAATTTAACCCCCCTTTAGCACTCCAGAAAATCTCCCGGACGTATTCGTCCGGGAGTAAGGAGATAGAAATCACTCGTTTAGGCCATAGCCAGTCATGGCTGTAAATCCTGCATAACCCCATTCGGATTTTACACTCGTATAGCCTACTCCATAATCATAATTCCTGCCAACAATTTGTCCGGCAGGAGTCTGCAACCATGCTACGGAATAATGGCTAACTGGCTGACCATTACGATATGCAGTTGTCGTACAGCAGGCTCTTTTCTCTGTGTAAAAATTACGCCATTCAGTCCATCCATCATGATCCCAATCTACACCAGAAGATTTTGCTGTAGTACTTCCAAAATAAATACCAAAAGTGTCTTTGGCTGCTGCATCAATAATAGCCTGATCAATCTGGCTACCCGTTGGTGGAATTAAGGTAACATCATTAGAACCGACATTAACAACCGCTGCAGTATTTTGAGCAAATACTACAGAGCCTAACAGCATTGATATGCACAATGCAAGAACTAAACTAATCGATATCTTCCTCATCTTGTCCTCCCCCTTAACAAAAACGTTATTGCTCATTGAATATTAGTAAATTAAGATTATACCCGCATAAGCACCACCAACTTCAAGTCACAACACAACTCCACCACTTATTGGTATCTAATAACCAGACAAATAAGCAGGCAAAAAGGTTGACAAAGAACAAAAAATTTTTGTCAACCTTTTTTGGGGGAAAATGGTCTGGTTATTAAATTGAACTGAAAGGTGGTATGTTCATGAGGAGAGGATCTCGTATTCTTATTTCCCTGATGGTGTTGTTGATTTTTATGGTATGTTTACCCGGTGTTGCTGAGCCCGAAGATCAAGTCTGTCCCCCCGCAACTATTGGAGGTACAGTTGGCTTTGATCAGCTGAATGGGATTGAAATCAATCTGCAGGAAACTTATGGTGAGAGAGCCTCATTGATAAAACAAGGGAACTGTTCAATAGCCGGTAATTCCAATGGAACAGTTACCATTTACGGTGAAACAGTTTCTTATCATACTGTTGACTATTTGGATGTGGAGGCTTTCCTGCAACGGTGGAATGGATCAAACTGGGTTGATATAACCAGCCGTTTTTACAGCGATAGTTCATCCATTTATGTAAGAGGCTCTTCGATAATCACAGTAACCAGTGGCTACTCATATCGATGCAGGGCGGTTCATCACGTTCGTAATGCAGGTAGCACCAGTACCCAGACCTCCTTCTCCAGCCCTTTATTTATTGATTAGCTTAGCTAAATCTCCGGCAGTGGGACATAGCAGCTCCCACTGCTGTACTTTGTCATTGCCTCACTTAATTGAGTTTGCCATTTCAAGGGCCTGATCAGGACTAATGTCACCAAATATTTCACACATAATATGATCATCTGTAATCCATAAAAAACTGGCTGAGCCGTCCTTAAAGGTAATTAGATTTCCTTCATATTTGTCAATCTGCACTTTTTTAACTGTGACCTGCTGGGCGTCGACGGTTACTGAGCAATTAAATCTTTCTGACATAATGGTCTGGGTGAATATTATGGTACTATTGGGGGCGGCAAATGACATAATAATACAAGCCGCTTCATCATTTTCGCTCTTCTCTACACTTTCCATATTAAAACCCGGAGGTATATATTGGGGAACTAGGATTTTAAAAGGGGTCTCCCTTTGGATGGCAACAACTTCTTCGGCTATTTGGTTCTGCAGTTGAAGCTGGTCAGCATCACTGTTGAGAATGATGTTTAAGCTTTTACCCATATTCATTATGATTTGAAAGAATTGTTTTTTGAAGGCATAAGCTGGCTCGGGTAAAAAAGCTGCGATTGATACGCCTAATAACAGAATTACGACAGCTGCAATTTGTAGTACGCGACGCCGCTTTTGCTTTTTAATCCGCCTATTTTCTGCTATTTTTTCAGCAATCATTTGTTCAAGTTCGCTAATAGGTGTATTAACTTCGAGCTCAAACTCTTTTAAGGAATTGCTTAAAAAATTGGCAAACTTGTCATCATTCATTTTGACCACCTGCGTTTTCAAACAAATGGTGAAGGTCGTTATATAGCTTGGAACGGGCTCGAAAGAGTTGTTTTTTTACAGTTCCTGTGCTTACTCCCAAAGCATAAGCAATATCCTTTTCCTTCATATCTAAATAATAACGCATAATGATGACCTGTTGCTGCTGTTCGGATAGCTTGCGTATAGCTTTCTTTACCAGTGTGGCCGTTTCTTGTCGTTCCAGTAATTCTGCCGGGGATTCATCAACCGCGAATCTAGAGATATATAATTCCGCATCTGCTGCGGGTATACTCCGTCTATTTCGTTCCATCTGGGTTCGGATAATATTTATAGCAATAGACAGCAGCCAGGGGAAAAACTTATCCAGGTCTTTAAGCTGATGAAATTTTAAAAAACCCTTGGCAAAAGTCTCCTGAGCAATGTCTTCTGCCAAAAGCCGATCTCCGGTCAAGAAATATATATAGTTGACAATTTTGGGATAATAGCTTTGTATTGCCAAACTCCAGAGGGAATCATCTCCGAACTCGGTATGATTAGCCATGATATATTTGCTCCCTGGGATTACTAATCAATTTAATATTCATTTAGGCAGTAAATATTTATTGGATGTAAATAGCATCATTGTATAATTGTTCTACATTATTTTAGCATTACTGTTTTAATATGGAAATCGTTGTTGCAAAATGATTGCTGTTTCTAGTGTCGATTCTGCAGCAGGATCCTAATGATACTCTCTTATTCTTAAAAAAGCCTTGCTCAGTAATCAGCCCAGCTGTTTTCCTTCGAAAGATATGCGCTGCTTTAGATCAGCCATTAAACTTTGAAATTGCCTGAGGTCCAGTGACTGAGCACCATCACTTAATGCCCGGGCCGGGTCATTATGGGTTTCGATCATCAGGCCGTCCGCTCCTACGGCCACTGCGGCTTTAGCCAGCGGCGCTACCAGGTCTCGTAAACCAGAAGCATGACTGGGATCTACTATTACAGGCAGATGGGTTTTTTGTTTTAACAGTGGTACTGCCGACAAATCCAGGGTATTGCGGGTGGAGTTTTCAAAGGTACGTATACCCCGCTCGCACAAGATAACCTGATTGTTACCTTCGGAGAGAATATATTCTGCACTCAGCAGCAGTTCTTCCAGGGTATTGGCCATTCCTCTTTTAAGCAAAACCGGCTTATGAAAACGGCCCACTTCCCTTAACAAATCAAAGTTCTGCATGTTTCTGGCTCCAATTTGAATAACATCTATATCTTCAAACAGAGGTAACTGGGTCTGGTTCATTATTTCAGTAACCACCGGCAGACCCGTTTCCTTTTTGGCTTTAAGCAGCAACCTGATTCCTTCTTCATGGAGTCCTCTAAAGGCATAGGGAGAGGTGCGCGGTTTGAAAGCTCCTCCCCGCAGCAAGGTAGCGCCACTTTCTTTGACAGATTGAGCCACCTTGATTATTTGTTCTTCGCTTTCCACCGAACAGGGGCCGGAAATAATCTGAAACATTCCTTCACCTATAATTACTCCCCCGGCGTTCACCATAGTGTTTTCGGGATGAACGGTGCGGTTTACGGCCTTATAAGGTTCGGTTACCCGTCTGCCATACTCCACAATATCATTATTCTGCACTATGGACTCCATATCGATGGCGGCCGTATTACCGATTAAGCACACTACGGTATGTTCGGTTCCGGTACTTAGAAAGGTTTGAAACCCCTGCTCCTCAATTTGCTGTCGAAATGCTTCAATTTTGAACCTGGGGACGGCTGGTTTTAAAACAAATATCATCTTAGCTTAACCTCCCGGATGCTTATCCAAGGCTCCTAACTATCTCAACTACCTGTTTGATTTTTTCCTTGCTTTTCAGGCCTTTAGTCTCTACACCACTGCTTAGGTCCACTGCATGGGGGCGATACTTTTTAACTACGGTCCCAACATTGTGGCTGTTCAGCCCGCCAGCGAGAAAAAAAGGCTTAGCCAGGGGAGGTATCAGAGAATGATCAAAGCTTTTTCCGCTCCCCCCATATTGATGAGGGTCAAAAGCATCTAGTAATAAAAAATCACAGGGCATTTGTTGAATTTCCAGAAATGATCGGGTGCTTTGAACCCTGACCGCTTTAATTACCGGGCAGGAGGTATGACCCTTGAGTTCTTTAATATAATGCTGATCTTCATCCCCATGCAGCTGGATCACTTCTATGATCCCCTGGACACATATTTCCACAACGTACTGCAGAGGCGCATTTACGAACACTCCTACGGAACAAATAGCCGGAGACAGATTTTTTTTGAGCAGACGAGCTTGTTTTACCGTCACCTGCCGGCGGCTATCCGCAAAAACGAATCCTATATAATCAGGCAGGCAGCTGTTAACAGCCTCTATGTCTTCTATTCTGGTCAAACCGCAGATTTTAATTTTAGTCATAGTTGTCTCCCCGTAAGTTCTGTAAAGTTTTGCCCTTGTCAGAGCTGAGCATAAGGGCTTCTCCTATTAAAATGCCGTTAACCCCGGCTTCACGGAGTCGGGCTACCTCGGCAGCAGTTTTTATACCACTTTCGGCTACAAACAGAACCGTATCCGGAACCATTTTTCTCAGGCGCAAGGCATTATTGATGTCCACAGAAAAATCGCGGAGATTGCGGTTGTTTACACCGATAATGCGGGCACCGGCCTGCAAAGCTGCCTCAACCTCTTGAGCATCATGAGTTTCTACCAGCGCCGAGAGCCCCAGTTCATGGCAAAGAGCTATATAGTCCCGGAGGGCAGCACCATCCAGGATAGCAGCGATTAGCAGTACTGCGGAAGCCCCCAGGGCTTTGGCTTCATAAATTTGATATTCATCAATAAAGAAGTCCTTGCGCAGCAAGGGGATGGATACTGTTTTTTGCACGTCTGCCAAATGCCGGTCGTCACCTAAAAAATAATCCGGCTCGGTCAGTACCGAAATAGCAGCTGCTCCCCCTTGTTCATATTCCCGGGCAATTTGCCTGTAGGGGTAGTCAGAAGCAATTATGCCCCGGGAAGGGGAGGCTTTTTTCAGTTCACAGATAAAGTTGATCCCTTCCCGGGCTAAAGCGGTTTCAAAAGGAAAGCTAAGGCCCTTGTCAAAAGCGCAAGCTTCCTCTCTGATTTGGGCCAGGGGTTTTTGCGCTTTTTTCTGCGCTACTCTCCTGCGGGTGGATTGCACTATGGTTTCCAAAATCATAAGCTTACCTCGTTAGTCAAACGGCGAAACTCTTCTAATTTGGCCAGGGCTTTGCCGCTATCAATCAGTTCCTGGGCCATTACCAGGCAATCCTCTATTGAACAATTATCAATGCCCAGATACAAGCCCAACGCTGAATTTAAAACCACCACATCCCGCCGGGGCCCTCGTTCTTTACCAGCCAGGATATCAACGGTAATTCGGGCATTGTCTTCCGGGGTGCCGCCGGACAAATCCTGTAGCTGGCATGGTTGGAATCCAAATTGCTCCGGACTGATGCTATAGGGCATTAATGTTCCATGTCTGATCTCGCACACATGGGTCTCTCCCGTCAGGGTTACTTCATCCATGCCATCGCTGCCGCTGACTACTACCCCGCGAACCACTCCCAGGTTGGATAGTACCTGGGCCAGAGGCTCCACTAATTTGTGGTCATATACTCCCATCAGTTGCATGGTAGCTCCGGCTGGATTGCAAAGGGGGCCTAAAACATTAAAAATGGTTCGTACTCCCATCTCTTTGCGGACAGGCGCGGCATATTTCATAGATGAATGATAGATTTGAGCAAACATAAAGCACATGTTGCTCTTTTCCAGCACCAGCTCGCTTTGTGCTGGTGTCAGGTGCAAGTTGATACCTAAATGCTCCAAAACATCGGCCGCACCGCTCTTGCTGGATACACCCCGGTTGCCATGCTTGGCAACCGGAACTCCCCCGGCGGCAATAACGAAAGCTGCTGTGGTGGAAATGTTGAAAGTGTTGGTCCCGTCGCCGCCGGTTCCTACAATATCGATAACATTCCGGACCGGATTAATCTTCATACCTTTTTCCCGCATGGCGGTTGCACAGGCGGTTATTTCCTCAACGGTTTCTCCTTTCATTCTTAGGCCGGCCAACAAAGCTCCCATTTGCGCAGGGGTAGCTGTGCCGTCCATTATCTGGTGCATGACCGTCCGGGTGGTTTCAAAATCCAGATCTTTTCCTTCTAATACCTCTTTGATAGCTTTTTGTATCATAATCACTCCCCCTATATTTCCAAAAAGTTTTTCATAATCACATTTCCTAAGGGGGTCAGAATGGACTCAGGATGAAATTGCACCCCATAAACATCAAAATCCTGGTGCTTTACGCCCATTACCTCACCCCCGCTGTCCCTGGCAATCACCCTTAGCCTCTCGGGTATATTATCTTTGTGCGCTGCCAAGGAATGATAGCGCGCGGCATCAATAGAATCCGGCAATCCCTGAAAAATAGGGCAGGTGCTGTCAAGAATGATGGTACTCTTTTTCCCATGCATAAGCTGTCCGGCATAAGTTATCTCACCTCCGTAAGCGGCATAGATGGCCTGGAACCCCAGGCATACTCCCAGGATCGGGATCTTGCCGGCCAAATAGCAGATCAACTCAATGCATATACCAGCATCCTGGGGGGACCCAGGCCCGGGAGAAATAATGATATGTGATGGATGTAAAGCCTCTATAGCTTCAACTGGCATGGCATCGTTCCTCACTACCCGGATGTCAGGGTTGATACTGCCCGCTAGTTGTACCAGGTTATAGGAAAAGCTGTCATAGTTATCAATAAGCAGGATCACAAGCTCTCCACCTCCCCGGCCCGGCAGACAGCATTTATGACCGCCTGGGCTTTGTGAGACGATTCTTCATATTCTTTTTCCGGGACACTGTCAGCCACGATGCCAGCCCCGGCTTGCACATACACCGTATCTTCCTTTTTCACCGCCATACGAATAGCAATACAGGTATCCATATTGCCGGAGAGATCTATATAACCCAGAGCTCCGCCATATATACCCCGGGGTACCTTTTCCAGGGCTTCGATTATCTCGCAGGCTCGAATTTTAGGAGCCCCGGAAAGTGTTCCCGCCGGCAGTACTGCTTCAATAGCGCTGTAGGCATCGTACTGGGGCAGTATGTCGCTTTCTACCTGGGAACAGATATGCATAACAGTGGAATAGCGGCGTATCGACTGGTAGCCGGCAACCCGCACGGAGGAGAACTGTGATATTTTTCCCAGATCGTTCCGGCCAAGATCAACCAGCATATTGTGTTCGGCCAGTTCCTTTTCATCAGTTAACAGTTCCCGTTCCAACCGCTTGTCTTCTGCTTCCGTTTTACCCCGCGGGCGGGAACCCGCCACCGGAAAGGTAGTAAGGTGGCCGTCCTGCAGGCGTACCAGGGTTTCAGGAGAACTGCAGATTATTTCGTCACCGCCGATATTCATATAGACCATGTAGGGCGACGGGTTAGTTGTTCTTAAAACCCGGTAGGAGTTAAACAGGCTGTATGGAAAAGGAGCGGTAAACTGCCGGGATAAAACCACCTGAAAAATATCCCCGGCGCGGATGTATTCCTTAGCCTTCTTCACCATATGGCAGTATTCATCCTTGCTGGTAGCCGGTGTAAAACGAACGCTGGTTTCCTTTTCCACCGGGGGCAGGCTTGGAGACTTGCGGATTAGACTGGTCAGGAACTCAATCTTATCCACCCCTTCAGCATAGTTCTCCTTAACCCGGTCCGTTTTCACATTGGCCACCACCAGCAGCTTGTGCCGGAAATGGTCGTAGACAATAACCTTATCACAGAGCAGCAGGTCAAAATCATTAAAGCTACCGCGCTTTATGGTTAATTTCGGCTCGGCATAAGCGATCATGGCATAGCCAAAGTAGCCGACAAATCCTCCCGTAAAGGGAGGCAGACTGTTTATGCGGGGAGCCCGGTATTCCCGGTGAATTTGCCGCAGCACCTCAAGAGGGTTTTGGCTGGATATACTGGTCCTTTGGCCCTGGCTTTCTATGGTAACGGTATTCTCCTTGCAGCAAATCCGCATTACCGGGTCAAATCCCAAAAAGGAATAGCGGCCCCATTTTTCTCCCACCTCAGCACTTTCCAGAAGAAAGTAGTTTTTGCCCATGCCTGACAGGGTTCTCAGCACAGTAATGGGAGTAAAGGTATCGGCATAGATTTCCCGGCAAATAGGCACTATGCTGTATTGGCCTGCCAGGCCTTCAACGGTTGCCAGATCAGGGCTGATCATAATTCATTACCTCCCTTTCCTTAACAGGTAAATAAAAACTCTTTCTTGTGGTGCGTGCCGGTGGATAATAAAAAAAGCTTTTGCCCCTTGAAGGGACAAAAGCTTTCGCTTCTGCGGTACCACCCTAATTGGTAATAAATTACCCCAAGGCAATATATTACCCACTCATTTTACGCACCATCATGCGCACCCCACTGGTAACGGACGAGGTTCCCGTCGACGTCTACTCCCTTTTTGGTTTCGAGCCGCCCTCGCAAGTCCATTCAGTAAATTCCGGTATACCGCATTCACACCAGCCAGCGGCTCTCTGCATACCTTCCAATACCTACTTCTCTTGCTCATCGGTTTCAAGTTTATTTTTAATAACTTAATATGTTTAACATGGTTTGTCAATGACGAAATGTATTTTTTTGGTTATTGATTTGCAGCCGATCCTTTTTGTTCCCTACCATATTTCGGGAAAAGCCATATTGGTGTACAATTCCTCCAGCCTGGTCTTGTGACCTTGTTCCATATAGGCCAGTTCCTGAAAGATCTTAGCCTGTTCGGCGGTTTCACTGTTTTCAGCCAGGTTTTTATAACGGTTCATAGCCTCTTCTTCTCTTTTCATAGCCAGAGTAATGGCCTCAACCGGCTTCATATCCGTGGATAAAGGCGGACCTTCTTCTACAGTTTCCGCTACTTTGAAATCAGCGGTACGCTTAAATTTAAAGGCTTTTTCAGGATTGTCCAAAAATGATTGCAGGAGTGTTTGGTGTTTTTTCTCTTCGGCGGCCAATTCACTGAAAATCTGTTTAACGGAAGCATCCAGGTTTTTTTGGGATAATGCCAGGTAAAATTCGTATGCTTCTACTTCTCGATCAATAGCCTTGTTTAATATAGCCTCAATAGATGGTTGGCTCATAATATCACCCTTCCTGCTCTTTTATCCCATTGTACTGGAGCCTGGAAAAACCGGCAACATATAGTCGAAATACGAAAAGGGACGGTTAACATATGATTTAACCCGTCCCTTTGATCGGTGAGATTATTAGCAGACAAAAAACCTTAGATCCATGAATATTTCTTCCATTTCATCTTCAAAGTTCTGCTGAAATCGGTCCCTATTTTTATTAAATTCCTGCTCTTCTGGCCTAAAGCTATTTTCGTGCATAAGATAACCACCTTTTGCTGTTTCGGTTAGCTTGTGCACCAATAAGGGCCATTATTCCCGGTTATTATTTGCTTCCTATCAATACACCGCTATTCGATCTTGTTGGTGCGCCGCCAGATTTTCATTTTTTGGGCCTGGCGGATAAGATCATCCCGGAAATCCGGATGAGCCAGGCTAATTAATTTCTCAGCCCGCGACCAGGTAGGTTGTCCTTTTAATTGTACCTTTCCATATTCAGTTACTACATAATCTACCAATGTTCGGGGAGTGGTCACGATACTGCCGGTTTTTAGAGTAGGTACAATTCGAGAGTGCACGGTCCCGTTTTTGTCGGTAAAGGTGCTGGTCAGGCAGAGAAAACTCTTACCCCCGTTAGAGTACCAAGCGCCTTGCACAAAATCCAACTGCCCTCCCGTGCCGGAGATTTGCCGAATTCCTGAACTCTCAGAACACACCTGACCGACTAAATCAATTTCAATGGCATTGTTAATAGAGATCACATTGTCGTTGCGGCTGATAACCCGGGGATCATTGGTATAACTACAGGGCTGACTGGCTATTATGGGATTATCATCTACAAACTCATAGGATTTGTTAGTGCCCAAACAGAAAGTCGCCACTATTTTGCCGCGATCGGTGGTTTTGTACCGGCCGGTTATTTTGCCAGTCTCGAACAAGTCTACCATGGAATCACAAAACATTTCGCTGTGAATACCCAGGTCGGTGAGATCGGTATCACATAATAATTCACCCAATATGTTAGGCAGGGTACCTACTCCCAGCTGCAGACAGGCGTGATCAGGTATTTCTTCCAGTATCAATTCTGCCATGCGCTTGTCCGCTTCAGTTGGTTCGGGTGAGGGGGGCAGTTCGAATATAGGGGAATTGCTGCCTTCAATTATGTAATCAACCATAGAAATATGCAGACCATCCTCTGAGCCCCCTAGCATTCTGGGCAAATTTTGATTTACTTCTACAATAACGGTAGCTGCCTGCATGGCTCCTTCAAAACAATAGGTATTGGCAACCCCAAAAGAAAAAAAGCCGTGTTCATCCATGGGAGCAACCTGAACTACACAGGTGTAAGGTGGGTAGTAAGGTAGTGAAAACATCTCGTTGGCTTGACTGAAATTAGCGGGAGTATAGAACAACAAGCCTTTGTCATGCATTTTGCGGTCCACGGCACTAAAGTAGCAACTGTTGCAGGTGAAAACCTTTTGATTAGGATCAGCCATGGCTGTCTGCAAAGGGGGTATCAGGCCAGCACCATAAAAAATGTCAATATCAGCTAATTCATTGATGCGCCGGGCTAAATAGTTGTCGAAATCAACAGGCCTGGATAAGAAACTGCCATATAGAATATAGGCTCCCGGTTGAATCAGTCCCGCAGCTTGTTCAGGGGAAATTAGCTTCTGCTGATATTCCGAGTAGTATGATCTTTTCAAAAAGATGACCTCCTTCTAAAGCTTCTTACTTGGATCAAATATGTTATACCGTATACCAGCTGCTCCCAATTTCATCCTACGACCATTATTAGACGTATGTAAAGTTTTTATTAATTCCGAAAAGGTAGACAGAACCGCTATATGTATGGATTTGGGGATGAAGAGAATTATTATTGAAAAGGCAGGATCCAGCCAACATGGATAAGCTAAAGGTCTGAAAAGATATGATTAGGCGAGATAAACTGCATTTTTGCCTGATAATCCAACCACTGCAGGAGAAACGGTTGTAAACAGCGAAAAGGAGACTCTGATTGTGAACGTAATTCATTCTGGATAAAAGACTTTAGATGATAAAGGAGTGATGTTTTTTGTGGCAGGAGTTTAAAGAGTTTGCCATTAAGGGCAATGTGTTAGACTTGGCAATAGCAGTCATTATAGGTGGTGCTTTTGGGAAAATCGTATCTTCCCTGGTAAGTGACATAATAATGCCTTTAATTGGTTTGCTTCTGGGTGGTTTGGATTTTTCCGGGCTGAAGATTCAGGTGGGTGATGAGCAAATTCTCTATGGCATGTTTATTCAGAATGTAGTGGACTTTTTTGTAATTGCCCTGGCTATTTTTGTATTCGTTAAAGCTATCAGCAAAATGAAAAAACCGGTTGAAGAGCCTGAACCAGAACCAGTTCCCTCAAATACCGAGATTCTGTTAATGGAAATCAGAGATTTGTTAAAGCGTACCCAGTAAAGTGTTCTGCCCACAGCAGCAGTTTTCTCCTGTAAGGCCTACGCATTACAGGAGAAACAGCTGCAGACAGCGAAAAGAGGTCTCAGAAAACTATTGATGTGGAGGGTATATAATGGCACATGAAATTGACTATAAGATTTATGGGAATGAGATGCAGTTTGTAGAGATCCAATTAGACCCGGGGGAAAGTGTTATTGCTGAAGCCGGAGCCATGATGTATATGGATGACGGAATCAGCATGCAGACCATTTTCGGAGATGGTTCTGAAAAAGATTCCGGGGGCGGCCTCGGCAGCAAACTCTTTTCGGCCGGAAAGCGCCTGATAACTGGTGAAAGCCTGTTCATGACGGTTTTCACCAATAAAGGACAGGGAAGGAGACAGGTATCTTTTGCTGCGCCTTATCCTGGTAAAGTTATCCCCATAAACCTACAGCAGTATGATGGCAAAATAATTTGCCAGAAGGATGCCTTTTTATGCGCAGCCAAAGGGGTATCCGTGGGAATTGACTTTAAGCGCAAACTGGGTGTTGGCTTTTTCGGCGGAGAAGGCTTTATCATGCAGAAGTTGGAAGGAGATGGCTGGTCCTTCATTCATGCCGGAGGCACTATTCACGAAAGACAACTAGCCCCGGGTGAGCTGTTGCGGGTAGATACCGGATGCCTGGTGGCCTTAACCAAAGGAGTTAAGTATGATATAGAAATGGTAAAAGGAGTAAAGTCAATATTTTTTGGTGGGGAGGGGTTGTTCTTTGCTACCCTGCGGGGACCGGGAACGGTTTGGCTGCAGTCGCTGCCATTTAACAGGCTGGCAGATCGTATTCTCAGCCAGGGCGGGAACAGCGGACGTAAAGAAGAAGGCTCCCTGCTAGGGACACTTGGGAATCTTATCGATGGCGACTAGAATAACCTGCCATTGTCTTTATTGTAAAAACAGTCGTCGTTGTGTCATCGCGAGGAGCGAAGCGACGTGGCGATCTC
>JAKPGY010000145.1 GCA_029550685.1 Bacillota bacterium | reverse complement strand
GAATTCCAGATTTCCGCAAAAGGTCTTTCCCGCACATTGCCTACGGTATAGTCCTGCCAGAACTGGCAGGGGTGCACATTGCCGCGGGGATCAACATTGGCGAATTTGGTTCCCGCCGAACACCCGCCGTGCATCTGCAGTAAGGTAACTATTTCTTCCACTCTTTCCGGCTGCTGCTGGCGAATACGGTTTAACAGGTATATGCCATCAGCGTGATTATCCGTGGTCAATATCTCTACCTGTACCCCTCTCTGGTGCAGATCCACTGTGCGCTCACTTAGAAAATCCAAGATCTGCCTGGTTTCTTCAATACTGGTGTCCATGTCAGCCATTTGGGCTCCCCGGCCGGCATATACCAAATGGTACATGCAAAAACGTGGTATACCCTCTTTCTCCACTATGTCCAGAACCTCAGGCAGATCGGATTGATTATAGCGATTAACAGTAAACCTGATCCCGGTTTTAACCCCTTCATCCAGGCAAGCGTGAATGCCCTTCAGGGCAGCGGCAAAAGCTCCGGGCATATTGCGAAACTCATCGTTGGTAGAAGGCTTTCCATCAATGCTAATACCCACATACTGAAAACCTGCCTCCTTGATCTGCCGGGCTATTTGCTTGTCTATCAGTGTTCCATTGCTGGAAATAACTGGACGCAGGCCTAGATCAGCCGCCATTCTGCCCAACTCGAAAATATCCTTGCGGATCAGGGGTTCTCCCCCGGAGAACAACAGAACCGGTACTTTCATTTTGGCCAGATCGCTTATAAAGGCTTTTGCTTCATCAGTAGTCAGTTCGTCTTGATACTTGCGGTCTTCCGCACTGATGTAGCAATGCCGGCAACGTAAGTTGCAGCGGTTGGTCATATTCCATACTACCAGCGGCCGGTTCTGGTTGGAAAACTGCAGCAGCTCCGGGGGCACCTGCCCTTCAACGGAACTGTGCTTTATAACATCAGATACTGTGGCTGTACCACATAATAATTTAGTGCATCCAATCATAACTAATAGTCCTCCCTGCTGGCTTGGCTCTCTTCTACGAGAGCCTCCATCAGACCCTGAATAGTAAACTCAGAGGCGTTTATATCTACAGTAAACCCGTATTGTCTTGCCGTATCTGCTGTGATAGGTCCAATGCAGGCTACTTTGGTTTTATTATTAATTCGTGCTATATTCTCCCTGCCTACGATTTTAACAAAGTTATGTACTGTTGACGAACTGGTAAAAGTCAGGTAGTCCATGTTCCCTTGTTTTATCTCGTTTAAAACCTGCGGGCTTACCGAAAGAGCGACTACGGCTTCATAGAGAAATACCTCATTAACATGCAACCCTGCCTTTCTCAGTTCCTCGGGCAGAACCGAACGGGCTCCCCGGGCTCTAGGCAACAGTACCCATTGACCAGGTCGGCTCACGGAAGTTAAGGCTTTGATAACCCCTTCCGCCCGGTATTCTCCGGGCATCACTTCCACTTTCAAGCCTTTTTGAACCAATCGGTCCCGGGTAGCGGGCCCGATAGCCGCCAGCTTAATACCCTTCAAATCACGGATATCATATCCGCAGCTAATAAGTTCTTCAAAAAAAATGTCTACCGCATTGACACTGGTAAAAACCACCCAATCGTAGCTGTCCAGGTGACTAAAAGCATTATGCAATCCACTGAGATTGGCTTCCTTTTTTATCTCGATAGCCGGGAATTCAACAGCTTCTCCTCCCAAATCCACAATTCTATCCACCAATTGACTGGCCTGGGATCGGGAACGTGTCACCACAATTCGTTTACCCCATAGGGGTTTGTTTTCCACCCAGTTCAGTTCCTCCCGCAGGTTCACCACTTCACCTACCACGATAACAGCCGGAGGCTTAAAATCATGTTCCCGCACCAGATCTACAATATTATCCAGGGTACCGGTTAAAACCTCCTGCTCGGGTAGGGTTCCCCAGCGAATCAAGGCTACCGGGGTCTGCGGATCCCGTCCGTGTTTTATTAAATTACTGCAGATAAAGGGCAAGTTTTCTACGCCCATAAGAAAAACCAAGGTACCAATGCCGGGGGCTACATGTTCCCAGCAAATAGAACTTTCCTTTTTGTCAGGTTTTTCGTGGCCAGTAATGACGGCAAAACTGGAAGTCATATCACGGTGAGTTACCGGTATCCCAGCGTAAGCTGGTACAGCAATAGCTGAGGTTACACCTGGTACCACTTCAAAATCCAGACCGTGCTGGCGTATAAACTGGGCTTCTTCTCCTCCCCGGCCATATAAAAAAGGATCGCCTCCTTTTAACCGGGCTACTGTCAAACCCTGGCGGGCCTTTTCCACCAGCAGTTGATTAATTTCATCCTGGGTTAAAGCATGGCGCCCTGATATTTTACCCACGTAAATTTTTTCGGCATCATTGCGGGCCATATTCAGCAAAGCCTGCCCAGCTAAACGGTCATACACTATCACATCGGCTTTTTGCAGTATGCGCTGTCCTTTAATAGTGAACAGACCGGGATCCCCCGGTCCCGCACCGATTAAATATACCTTACCCTGCTTTTGCATTACTGCTCCCCCATCGTCTGTATGGATGTGAGAATACTTTCTGCTCCAGCTGCCAGAATCCGTTCGGCCAGGTTTAATCCGATTTGAACTGGATCTTGGCTGGTTCCGTTTATAGCATCGCGGATAATTTGGGTTCCATCCAGAGATGATACCAGACCCTGCAGTTGAATCGTATCTCCACTGCATTCAGCCAGACAGGCCATAGGTACCTGACAGCCACCTTCCAGCCGGCTTAGGAAAGCACGCTCTGCCTGTATTTCCGAAAAAGTTTTCCTATCGTTGACAGCTTCCAGCAGACCATCCATCTGCTCATCATGGTCACGAGTCTCAATGGCTATGGTTCCCTGACCCGTGGCGGGCAGCATTATATCATAGGGCAATACCTGGGTTATCCAGTGTTCCAGGCCCAGCCTTTTCACCCCGGCATAGGCCAGAATGATTCCATCCAGTTTTTCTTCTTCCATTTTTTTAATACGAGTCTCTACATTGCCCCTTATATCAATCACTTTTAGGTCCGGCCGTATGGCCTTCAGCTGGGCAGTACGGCGCAAGCTGGAGGTTCCTATAACACTGCCAGCCGGAAGATCAGAAAGGGCTAGTCCGGACCTGCTGATTAGAACATCACCGGGATTTTCCCGGGGCATAACCGCCGCGAGTTTTAATCCTTCCCCCAGCTGGGAAGGAAGGTCTTTCAGGCTGTGGACCGCCAAGTCTATAGTACCGTCCAATAATGCTTTTTCCAGTTCCTTGGTAAATAGTCCCTTATCACCGATACGTGAAAGGGCCACATCCAGTATTTTATCGCCTACCGTCTTTACAATCACCGTTTCTACCTGTAAATCGGGATGACACTCTTTAAGCCTTTCAGCTACGGCTTGTGCCTGCCAAAGGGCGAGTTTGCTACCTCGGGTTCCCAGCTTCAACCGTTTCATCAGCCATGGTCTCCTCGTAACTTACCTGCAAGTCAAACAGCTTTTTAACCACTTCAGCATAAAGATGTCCTTGATTGCTGGCCGCCATTTCCTTTAAGGTTATCACCGGATTATGCAGCAACCGGTTAACTATAGAATTAGCCATTGAACTCAGTACTTTTTGCTGGTGATCAGATAATGGCCCCATTCGGTTCAAGGCTTTTTGCAGTTCTTGGTGTTTTATAGCCTCAGCCTGACTTTTCAGGGCGGCAATAACCGGCACTGCATACAAACTGGTCAGCCATTGATTAAACTTATCAAGTTCTTCGGCAATAATTTTCTCCGCTTCTTTGGAAGCCCGCTGGCGTTCCATATAATTGGCATCAACTACTCCCTGCAGATCATCTATATCATATAAATATACTCCGGGAATGTCGCCCAAAGCTGGGTCAATATCCCGGGGAACCGCAATATCAATTAAAATAATCGGCCTGCCTTGGCGTTTACGCAAAGATTCACCACAGTTATGGTCATGCATCACGTAATGGGCGGCAGCAGTACAGGATATTACTATATCCGCTTGGGGCAGAACGTCAGGAAGGTCGGTAAGACGAATGGCGCGCCCCTGCAGTGATTCTGCCAGGAGCAGGGCTTTATCATAAGAACGGTTAGACACTATAACCGATTTAACTCCGTTTTGCATTAAGTAGCGGGTAGTGAGCTCGCTCATTTCCCCGGCACCAATAACCATAACGGTTTTATTTTCCAAACTGCCCAGGCATCGTCTTGCTAATTCCACCGCCGCCGCACTGATGGATATAGGATACTTATCCAATCCGGTCTCCGTGCGCACCCTTTTCCCTACATATATGGCTTTCTGAAACAAAGCATTCAAAACTCCATCGGAAGATCCCAGTTCAATAGCTTGCAGGTAAGCGTCTTTAACCTGACCGAGAATCTGGTTTTCTCCCAAAATCATAGAATCTAGACCAGCGGCCACCCTAAAAAGATGAAGGATTGCATCATGACAATTGGGTTGGTATAGATACTTTTTTAATTCATGATAGCCCAATCCGGAAAACTGTCTTAAGAAGCCTTCCAGATCTTTAGCGCCTTCATCTATATTCCTGGTGGTGGCATACACTTCGGTACGGTTACAGGTATGAAGGATTATGGAACCCTCCACCCCGCTGCAGCTGTTTAATGAGGCATAAGCCTCCTGCAGGGCGGGTCCGGATATAGAAAACTTTTCTCTTATTTCCACCGGAGCCGTCTTGTGGTTTACTCCTGCCACAAGGACATACATGCTTTAAATCGCTCCTTTATCTCTTCATCTCGACCCTCAGCTATCAAATCCAAGACATCCAGTCCAGCCATAGCCTCAAAAATCGCCTGCCGAACTCTGATATCGGGAACAGTTTCTTTGACAACTTCTCTTTGCTCACCTAAAAGGTCAACAAACTTACCATGAGCATCAGTAATTGTTTCTTCCATTTGCTGGCGTAATCTTTTAGCGTAAGCTGGACTCTTCCCCTCAGTTGATATGGCTAAAACCAGGGAATTGCGGCGAAGGATGGAGGGCACATAAAAGTCACAAAAGGCCGGGTCATCAACAGCATTGACCAAAATCCCTTCCTTTTGGCAAAGGCGGGCTACCTCACGATTAATTTGCTGATCGTCCGTAGCGACAAAAACTAAAAAGGCATCCTGAATATCCGTTGGTTGAAAACTCCTGGAGATCCAATTCACCCGGTTATTTTTAGCCCAGTTGTGCAGCTTAGCAGTAACCTGCGGGCTAATCAAGTCAATCAGAACCGGATATTCCAATAAATTCTCAACTTTCCGTTCAGCTACCTTTCCTCCACCCACCACTAAACATCGTTTATTTTCCAGGTTAATAAATACCGGAAATAGACCAGCCACAACCCGTCCTCCACATGTATATAAAAAAAGGGTCTGAAGTCAGACCTGGTACTACTTTTCTTGCTTTTCCTCCAACTCGTCAAACTCTTGTTCTTTGGCTTTGCGAAAACTCTGGATAGCTTTTCCCAGAGACTCCCCCACCTGAGGAAGCTTACCAGGGCCTACAATTATTAATACTATAACAAGAATTAAAACCAATTCCCAAGGACCAAAATTACCAATAAGTCCAAACAATGAAACTCCCCCCTTAAAGGGCCTCACTTCCTGATAGGGCTGATACTGCACTGATATAGATATTATGACAAAAAGCGCCCACTTTGTAAAGCAATCCAGGTTCCTGCCTGCCATCGCCAGACCCACTCAGAGATAATGAAAATACTTACTCGGATTTCTTGGCGCTACGTTTAGGACCTGGTCGCGACAGCTTGGCCACCCAGATACTGACTTCAAAAAGGAAGTAAACCGGTATAGCCATCAACAGCTGAGAAAAGGGATCAGGTCCTGGGGTAAGAGCTGCTGCTAAAATAACGATCACCAACAGTGCATATTTGCGGTTTCGAGCCAGCATTTCATAATTGATAATTCCTAGTTTAGCCAGGAAAAAAATCACTACCGGGAGTTCAAAGATTAAGCCAAAGGGAATAGTAAAAGCCAAGACAAAAGATACATACTGGTCCACCTTAAACATGGTTTCTAAGTTCTCACCGGCAATGTATATGAAGAAGTTCAGAACCAGACGCAATATTCCGAAATAGGCAAAGAGTACTCCTACTGCAAACAAGAGAATAGTGATAGGAAATAGTATATATATATTTTTTCTTTCATGGGGATACAATGCCGGCTTAAAAAACCTCCAGATAGCCCATACCACTACAGGGAAAGCAATAATGAACCCAGCCAGGAAGGAAAGCTTGAGTTTGACAAAGAAGGCCTCGGTCACACCGGTTACGATTAAGTTCTCGTTTAATGCCTTCAAGGGCGAAATAATTATGGATAAGATCTGTTCACTATAGTAAAATGAGCCTATTGCTGCAATAATAATGGCTACTATACTTATAATCAGTGACTTGCGCAGGTCTTCCAGATGTTCAATAATGGTCTGTTTTTCTTCCTCCGTCCTGTCCCTTAAAGCCATATCCATCCCCCTGACTAGTAATCTCTGGTCAGAATGAAATCAGCTAGTTCCAATAGGGTTTCTTTTACCGGTGTATCAGGCAGTGCTTCTAAATGACGTTTTGACCGGTGGGCATAATGCTGACTGACCGAATAAGCGTATTCGATACCATCTGACTCACATACCACGTCAATAATATACTGGGTACTATCCTGACATGCTTGAGGAGAAGACAGCAGCTGAGCCAATTCCGCCCGGCGCGCATCATGATGCAGCGCATACAGGGCTGGTAAAGTTATGACCCCCTGCCTTATATCACTTCCGGTGGGTTTACCGAGAGTAGCTTCATCGGCCACAAAATCCAGAATGTCATCGGTTATCTGAAAAGCCAAACCCAGATCGTATCCGTATCTTCTTAAAGCCTCAATTTCCCTGTGGTCAGAAGTGGACAACATAGCCCCCACCTGACAGCTTAGGGATATCAGCAGAGCAGTTTTGCGTTCTATGCGCCGCAGGTAGTTCTTTAAGCCCAGGTTTACATTGAAACAGCTGAGCATCTGCACAATTTCCCCCTGGCAAATTTTCATACTGGCATCAGCGATTACTTCCAGAATATCACTGCGGTTATAGGTGGCAATAAGTGCCAAAGCCCGGGCAAAAACGAAATTACCCGCATATATCGATACCCGGTTGCCCCATAGGCGCTTAACCGTTCCCGTACCCCGGCGGACGGCTGAATTATCAATAACATCGTCATGAACCAGGGTGGCCATGTGCACCAGTTCCAAAGCAGTAGCCAGAGGAATAGCGTAGCTGATATCCTCCCGGTACATACGAGCCACCAACAGAGCAAAACCAGGTCTTATCCTCTTTCCCCCAGCCTTGATCAGATGAGATGAAGCTTCGCTTAGAACTCGTTCCGAAGAATTCACATGTTGGTACAGGGATTCCTCAACCAGCTCCATTTCATTGCGTACCAACTTAAATAAATCGAATTCCACCGTAATTCTCCCCTTAAGCAGGAATTACTACATCATTATAAAGGTTACCGCCAGTTAACGCCATACCGACATCACGGTTCACCATACCGCTTAAAAAGATTATGATCCATGCCTAGAGCATCCAGAACTTTCCCTACCACAAAGTCCACCACATCCTCAACTGTTGCCGGGTGGGTATAAAAAGCTGGCATAGCCGGAATAATGTGAACTCCAGCTTCCGCTAACAACAGCATATTGCGCAGGTGGATGGAACTCAGTGGAGTTTCTCTAGGTACTAGCAGCAAAGGCTTTTTCTCTTTCAGCATTACATCAGCTGATCTTTCCAGCAAACTGCGGGCAGACCCACTGGCCAGAGCAGCAATACTAGCCATAGTGCAGGGAATCACCAGCATTCCATCCACACGAAAGGAACCGCTGGCTATGGGAGCTGCTATATCAGAGTCATCATAAACAGTTATATTGCCTTCAGGCAGGTGAGCGCATATGTTGGCTTTCCAATCCCCCTGCATATCCCAGTTCATTTCATGTTCAATTACGATACGCCCAGGATTAGTTACCACCAGGTGCACTTCGGTCTGCTTCTGAAGCAGAACCTCCAACAGTCGTAACCCATAGATTACTCCGCTGGCACCAGTTATACCCACAATATATCTGGGCATTGAATATGCCTCCCCTTTTTTTCTCTTAAGTTGCCATGATTACAGATAAATATCCGCCAGGGCAGTAAGCAATATCACTAAACCCACATAGTGATTAAACTGAAAAGAAACCTGATTTACACGAGTTAAGTCTCCTGGCCGGACGATCCTATGTTCATATACCAGCACCAGAGCGGCTATTAGAACTCCCAGGTAATACCATCCTCCCAATTGTAAAACTAATCCGGTCAGGATTAAAAAAATTATGGTTAGAAGGTGGAATACCATGGAAAACATCAGAGCCTTGTCCTCACCAAACCTTGCCGGAATAGAATACAATCCTGCCTGACGGTCAAACTCAATATCCTGACAGGCATACATAGTATCAAAACCGGCAATCCAGAAAGCTACGGCTGCACCAATTAAAAAAGGCTGCCAGTCAAAATTACCGGTAATTGCAAACCAGGCACCAATCGGCCCCATACCGATAGCCATACCTAATAAAAGATGACACCACCAGGTAAAACGCTTGGTATAAGAGTATCCCCACAGTACTATAACAGCTAGCGGAGCTAGCTTTAAGCACAGGGGGTTCAGCTGTGCCGCCGACAAAAATAGTAAGGCCAAAAAAAAGAAAACTCCTGCCCATACCAGACCAGTGGGTAACCGGCCTGATGGCATCACCCAACTAGCAGTGCGGGGATTGGCTGCATCAAAAGGTAGATCTATTAAACGGTTTAAACTCAAAGCTGCGGTACGAGCACTCACCATAGCCACCGTGATCCAAAGAAACTGGTGCCAGGTAATTTGTCCATTCTGAGCCAGGAATGCACCCAAATAGGCAAAAGGCAACCCAAACAGAGTGTTGCTAAAATCCAGCATATCTAAATAATCTTTTACCTTACTCAAGGCCGTATTCACTCCACTTCCGGTTGACCAATTCCACTATTTCCGGGGACATTCTTATATCTTTAGGCCATTCCCGGGGGTGTCCTTCACTAACCCATTTACGAGTGGCATCAATGCCCATTTTGGAACCTACTAACGCCATGGGAGCTGAATGGTCCAATACATCCAGAGGCCCATCAACAATCATGGTGTCACGACGGGGATCAACATTATTAAATACCTTCCACATTACTTCAGAAACGTCTTGTACATTCACGTCTTCATCCACCACGACGATAAACTTGGCAAACATCATCTGCCCCATGCCCCAGAGGGAACTCATAACTTTGCGAGCATGGCCAGGATAGGATTTACGAATGCTAACCAAGGCACAATTATGGAATACTCCTTCCATGGGCAGGTGCATATCTACCAATTCCGGCAGTTGGAACTTCAATAAGGGCAGGAAAATCCGCTCAGTAGCTAAAGCAATATAGCAGTCCTCCTGAGGTGGACGTCCTACTATGGTCGTTGGATAAATGGGCTTTTTCCGGTGGGTTAAAGCTGTTAAATGAAAAACTGGATATTCATCAGCCAGGGAATAATAACCGGTATGATCTCCAAAAGGACCTTCAATCCTTCTCTCCCAAGGATCAACATAACCTTCCAAAACGATTTCGGCATCAGCCGGCACTTCCAAATCAACCGTTTTGCACTTCACTAATTCAACCGGTTTCTTGCGCAAGAAACCGGCAAAAAGCAATTCATCAATGCCAGGGGGTAAGGGAGCGGTTGCAGCGTATGTTATGGCAGGATCCCCTCCCAAAGCTATCGCCACTTCCGTAGGTTTGCCCTGTTGGCAATTTTTTCGATATATGGCAGCACCGTCGTGATGAGTGTGCCAGTGCATTCCCGTGGTTTTACTGTCAAAAACCTGCATCCGGTACATGCCCACATTGCGCTTCCCTGTCTCGGGATCCTTAGTATATACCTGAGGCAGGGTAATGAAGCGTCCTGCATCTTCCGGCCAGCATTTTAGCACCGGCAGCATATCCAGGGAAGGGTTGCTTTCCACCACTTCCTGACAAGAGCCATGACGCACCATCCGGGGGATGAAGGTTGCTACCTGGGCAATTTTCGGCAGCAGCTTAACTTTGTCCAGCATGGACTGAGGTACCTGGTCGGCTATCTCCATAAAATCGAGTATTTCCTCAGCAATTTCATCCAGGTGATCAACTCCCAAACTTATAGCCATCCTTTTGGTACTGCCGAAAGCATTAATTAAAACCGGCATGTTAAAACCGCGCACGTTTTCAAATAATAAAGCCGGGCCGTAAGCCTTGCTCACCCGATCCGTTATTTCAGTAATCTCCAGTTCGGTATCTACCTCGTTTTTGATTCTCTTGAGTTCGCCCTCTTTTTCCAGACGTTCCACAAATTCCTGCAGGTCTTTATAGGCCATTAGATTATCCTCCCATCGCGAAAAAAGCTTAAAAGGCCTGCAACCATTCCGGTTATGGCCAGATAAGCTTTGTCACCAGCCGAATCTATATTACAGCTGCCTGGTCCTGGCTACAGGCCAGGTCATGTAATTCATTGATCACTCTTGCCATCACACCTTGGTAGGTTTGTCCATTTTTCAGGCTGGACAGTATCTCAAAACTACTGTGCACGTACTGGTCCACTTGATTGTTTACACCTAGATGCAGCAGTTCTACCGCCATACCAATATCATGTCCCAGGTGATAATAAGCAGATTCCTTTCCTACCCCAGCCAATTGGGCAGCGGTTTGAAAAGCAGTAGCATATAGCGGGGCTTTGATCTGATCGATCTCCTTAATAGCGTTCCAGGTTTGGTGGTATTTGCGTACCAGCCCCTCGCTGATGGTGCAAATCATAGAGGCCAAAGAACTTAAAACCTGTTCAGCCTTATTGTCCAAAAGAATTTGCATAATGTAGCCAAAGGTGTAGTCCCCAATCAGAATAGCAAATTGCAAATCCTGGTTGTATTCCTGACCTTCCTCATCATTTTTCACGCTGCAATGAATGGATTGAGCCAGGTATAGATTTTTAAAGATATATGCCATGACCGTAGATAAACGGTTATCAACTTGCAGGTGATCGTAAAAAACTAAAGTCATTAAAGCAAGATGATCCCAGGTAGTATCCCCCTGCAATCGGTTAACATAGGTTTTTATTTCCGGCCAGGATTTAAGCATTCCCGTTTTAAATCTACGTTCCACATCATTAAGCTGGTGGCGATAATCCTGGGCAAATAAATACTCCATAAACTCTGAGTCCCCCTCGACAAATTGCATCACTGTATAAAAATTCGGCAGAATCAATCCTTATCCTGCTTATGTAAGAATTACCTATTTAAACTAGTTCCAAATGAGTCAAGCTAATTATACTATCATAAGCCAAACTTAGTCTTATTATATAGAAAATAAACCTGATGAAAACCTATAGGAGGAAAATCATGATTACTTTAATTGCATCGGCGACCAGTCAAACCCAGGCTGCTTCTGCTTTAACTGATTTACGCAACCGCGGCTATGAGGTTGAGGCTGCTCTGGTGAAATCTAGCGAAGCCCATGCGGATGCTTACGCAGGTCAGGTAAGTCATTTTTTTGACCAGGACAACTATATAGTAACCATACGCTGCGAACCTGATGAGGCTAAACATATAAAAGAACATTTGGGTGAACTGCATGGATTGGATCATATCAAAATAATCTCAGAAAATGATTAAACGCCTTACTTGCCGACCAGCACGCAAGGCGTCTAATTCATATCCATGAGAGAGCTTCTTCGGTCTACTAAAATAGTATCCCTCCTAAATATTTGCCACCAGGCGTTCCTCCTGCTCATGGATTAATCCCCTTTGAACCTCATTCGCATTTACATAGGTTGAACCAAACTTCTCTGCCAGGTAATTACACGCATCCCAGGGATTAACCTTTTCTCCACAAGTGAAAACGTCTACAGCCGCATAACCCAGTTCAGGCCAGGTATGAATCGCCAGGTGGGATTCCGAAATCACAACAACACCACTGACTCCCTGTGGGCTAAACTTGTGAAAGACAAACTCACGAACCTCTGCTCCAGCCTCCAAAGCGGCATTGATCATGACATCCTGTACAAACTTGATATCATTCAATGCCTCGAAACGACAGCCGTAGACCTCGGCTAACACATGTCGCCCCAAAGACTGCAATCATGTCGCCTCCCTTCAGTTGTATGTTTGGTTTCCCAAACCTCCTTTAATAATCGAGTCAACACACATGTAGAATTTTAGCATATTTATTGCTCATGTCAATAAAAAATCGGCCCATTTGCGAAGAAAATGAAGCTGAGCGCCATAGCAGCGACTCAGCCCCAATTAACTCGCATATACTATCATATGCTTAATATTTTGAAATATCAACCCTATTATGCATAGATTTAATATAGGTTTAAATATTTAGTCCAAACCATTTACAATATTGTTAATTCCATGCACAAACTCTTTTTGATTACCTTCACCCAGCAGATCATATAGCTCGGCATTAAACTGATAGGCAACTTCCGTGATCTGATCCGCTACCTTACGACCAAAAGGAGTTATGAATACTCTGATAGCTCTTCTATCCTGGGGATCCAGTTGGCGTTCTACCATCCCATCCTTTTCCAGCTTATCCACCAGAACCGTCATGGATGAACTATCAATAAAGGTACGGTTTCCTATTTCCTTTAAAGTCATACCATCTTCCTCGCGCAGTACTGACAGGATAAAGGATTGAGGAATACTAACCCCATAAGCTTCCAACCGAGTGCTAAGGTTGCGATCAATCTTTTTCATAGCTGCCCGCATACTAAAGCATAAAAAGTTATTCAGCTCACTCATGTCAAATAACTTCCTCTCTTTATTACTCGATTATAAACTTTCCTATACCATACTATTATACCACAGCATAATTTGTAAACAATATTCCGACTATTTGGATTGGAATCGCTTTTCTTCCGGCATTGCACTAGTGCTCCAGCCATGATAAAGTATTTGATGACTAAGGAGTGTGAAAATATGACAGCAAAAAAAAGAATTTTAACTGGCGATAGACCAACTGGTGCCCTTCATCTGGGGCATTATGTAGGCAGTTTGGCTAACCGGGTAAAACTTCAGGAACAGTATGATACTTATATAATTATAGCGGATGTGCAAGCGTTAACCACTCACTGGGAAAAGGGAGAGGATCTGGAAAACAGTGTATTTCAAATAACCAGTGACTATTTAGCTGCCGGTTTAGATCCCAATAAGGCTACCATTTTTATTCAGAGCAAAATCCCTGAAATTCATGAGTTGGCCATGTATTTTTCCATGTACACACCGGTCAATGTTCTGCGACACAACCCCACCATCAAATCAGAAGCAAAGCAGCATGGTTTCAAGGATATGATGTATGGCTTTTTAGGTTATCCGGTGAGTCAGGCAGCCGATATCGCGATTTTTAAAGCCCATCTGGTTCCGGTGGGAGAAGATCAGATTCCCCACCTGGAATTAACCCGCAAAATTGTTCGGCGTTTTAACGACCTTTATGAGCCGGTACTGGTGGAACCTGAAGTGCTGGTAGGAGAAGTTCCGCGTCTGATTGGTCTGGATGGCAAAACCAAGATGAGTAAGAGCTTAAATAATGCTATTTTTCTATCCGATACGCCGGAACAGGTATGGCAGAAGGTGCGCAATGCTGTAACCGACCCGGCCAGAATTCATAAAACCGACCCAGGGCACCCAGAAGTGTGTACTATATTTGAGTATCATAAAATATTTAACAACAAGGAATTGGAAACTATAGAAACGGAATGCCGTCAAGGGAAGATAGGATGTGTAGCCTGCAAAAAGAGGCAAGCCCAGGTGCTTAATGAATTACTTGAACCTATGCACCAGCGTCGCCAGCAATATAAATCCCGGGACATTCTGGTGGATATCCTGCGAGAAGGTACGCGCCGTGCTCACAACGTAGCGCTGCAAACCATGGAAGAGGTCCGTGAAGCTATGAAAATCCAATATTACAAATAATTAAACCCGGCTCGCTTGATCAACTCAAGCGAGCCTGAACTTTAAATACTATCTGGAACTGAGGTATAACCCTATAATGATCAAAATAGCAATTACTCCCCACAGGTTATACTTTAACCGCTGCCGGGCAACTGTCTTCTCCCATTCTTGATCGTTGTACTCCCGTGATCGACGCGATTTACGATTCATAATCCCCTGCCCTGCCTATCATCTTATCAGTGGAACGATTTGTCTCATAATGCAGCATTAAGAGCAGTAAAGGCACCACCAGGTAGATGCTGGTGGTAGAAGCAGCCACTATGCCTGAATCGTTTATCACTAATCCTACCAAGGCCCCAGTAATAATTCCTCCGAATCCCTTAACAATATAGGGTTTTTCCTGGCGCAACTGTTTCATTGCTCCTACCGGTCGGTACACCAGCAAAGCTAGGACCAGCAGCGTAACCATGAATACCCAGCTCCAAATAGTTGAGCGAATCAGTTTTATATTCATTCCTAACTTCCTGGTGATAATGGTCCAGGCGTCTTCCCAGCCGCCGGTTAAAACTTGGTGGGCAGCCCTACCGATATGGCTCTGCATTTCAACTGGTCTGCTCATGTCATATAAAGTAAATGCAGCGGCCACTAATATCATTCCAGCCACAACCAACAGAACCGTACGCGGCCGAATGCGCAATTCCCCAAGCAGAAGTAAAGTTACCAGAAACGCTGCGGGAGCAGTAAGCATTCCATCAGAATTAGCTCCCAACTGTGGAGAAGCAATTACCACAGCCTGAAATACAAATAAAAACGCTATTAATACCAGCCAGCCGCGCTTAGGATATTTTTGATAATAAGACCCAGCCAGCGCAATAGAACTGCCCAGCAATATGCCCATATACTCATTGCCAATTCCGTAATAACGAGCTCCAGCCATAGGATCATATCCCAGAATGGAAAAATGAATCAGATTGCAACCAGTCAGAATATCTACATTTAACGCTATGACTGTTAGTATAATGCTTATCGAAAAGGCTCTATAAGTGTTGCCGTCCGCTATTTTTATCAACAGCAGAGTTACTGCTAAGGTAAGGGCTATCGCCATAGCTATATACATCCAGTCAGCTGTGAAAGGAAGTATGGTCAAGAATAAATAAATCAGAGGTACTACTACCAGGGCAATTATGGCCGGCTTGATATAATTGGCCAGTTCCGGCATCCAGAACAAGGCTACCATGGCCAAAAGAATAGTTATTATCTGAAAGAGTACGTAGCCCTTTATGAGTGGTACTCGAAGTCTGTTAACCATACTGGCTTGGGTGCTTAGCTGTTGAGCTTCGGTCAGCATTCCTCGATCGCTGGGCTCAACCCGAATTGGTCGTCCGATCATGGTGCCGGTATCGTCAGACAAGCCGAAATAGTCCAGTATGGTCGGAGCAATATCAGTATTGGCCACTACCAGAGAACGCTGAGTAGCAGCGGAGGTTAATCCTCCGGTGGTATACCCTTTGCCCCAGATGATAACCGGGGTAAAAGTGTTTTTATTCCTGGTTTGTTCATGGTTAGGAGATGGACCTATGATCATTAATAGGTCCCGGTCAGGATTTACTCGTTCCGCAATCTTACCGACAAAGGCATCAATCATCTGCAAGCGCCGGTTTTTTTCAGCCAGGGCCCGGTCAGGAAAAGCTGTGTCAGCTGATTCCAGCCGGCTGAGGTCAGCCAGATCTATCACAAAAAAATCTGCTGAGGAACTAAAGTTTTCGATTTGCTGTAACAAATATTCATAGTTAGTTTCCAGGCTCAAGTAGCTATCTATCAAACTATGTACCGTATTAGGCCCTATATCGCCCAGAGGAATCTGTCCCCTGGCATCCATGGCTATAACAGCAGCTGCGCGAAGTTCTTCGGTACCAGTATCACCGTTGCCCAGTAGACAGACTGTATATCCATGACGTCTTAGAACCTCCCCCATCGCACCCGGCATAGTGGTAACACTTTCTTCAGCAATGCGGGTGCTGATTTCCGGGAGATTTACCAGCAGACAGGAAGCTGAGCCGGGATCTATTCCGGTTAAGTTCTGATATAAATGTCCCGCCGTCTGTCCTCTATCCTCCAGGTATTCATCCTGGTTAAAAGCCATAATTCCGGTTCCGTAAACACGGCCAATGTTGCCTGCGCCTATAGTAATACTGGTATCCAGGGTGTTCTTACCCCTTAAAGTCCTGCTGCTGGCCAAACCAACTCCGCCTTCATTAACTAATTTGGTAAGCTGCGGGGTAACCTGGGGATCAATATCATAGATACTTAACTTATCAATGACCAGCAGATAGGCATTACCAGTATCTTCTCTTCCCCAAGCTGCCTGGGTACTTATCATTGGCAGCACCATGGCAACAGCTATGATTAGAATCATTTTGACCCATATTGGGTATAACTGTAGCGAAAGTTTATGATTTGACTGGGTCATCGATTAGCTCCTTGTTAACATTTTCCTGAAAGCATTTCCCTATAAGTATATCCTAAACCTATCATGCATGCCAATCCAAGGTATACGGGAGGACTTGCAGGAAATGGTTGAGAAAGATTGGCAAATCGGGGTACAATAAATCAATAAACAGGTGCATTATAAAGGGAAGGTAATACATATGCAATCTATAAACACGTTTACCCTGACTATGGTTAGATGCGAGAAACATCTAGTACTTCCTACGGTAACTTCTATAGTTCTGGTACAAAATTTATACGATATTCTATTTCAATATGTAATCGATGCCCAAAAAGAAGAAATGTTAAAAGCCTTCATCGATCGACTGGAACAGCACATCAAGAGTAAGCCGACAACTCCCTTTTCGGCACCTCTGGAAGATTTGGAGTTCCTAAATGATGGCTTGGAGGAACTGCGTTTGCTGAATTGGATGGAAGTACCAGTAACGGTGTTTGCCCTGGAGATGAAAGACACCGATAATGAAGACATCCGCGAAGCAGTGATTGAGCACCTGCGCCAATTAATGATAGTAAGACCCGTTCCCGGTACTAACCTGCTGTACGTTTATCCCTCTGATTTACCCTATTGATAATAAAATAAAGAATACAAGGAGGTAATAGCATGAATCTAAAAGGGTCCAAAACCGAACAGAATCTGTGGTCAGCTTTTGCTGGAGAATCCAAGGTCCGTATGAAGTACACCTACTTTGCCAGCCAGGCTGATAAAGAGGGTTACAAGCAGATGTCCGCTATTTTCCAGGAAACGGCCGATAATGAAAAAGAACACGCAAAACGCTTTTACAAGTTCTTAATCGGCGGTTCCATTAAACCCACCGTGGATAACCTCTTGGAAGCCGCTGAAGGCGAACTAGAGGAACACTCCAAATTATACCCGGAATATGCAAGAATTGCCCGGGAAGAGGGATTCGATGAAATCGCCGATGTTTTCATAGAGATTGCCGAAGTAGAAGAACAACACGAAAAGCGCTTCCGCAAGTTGTTAGAAAACATTAAGAATGATACCGTATTCAAAAAACCAACCCCGGTAAAATGGAAATGCCGCAACTGTGGATACGTCCACGAAGGCACCGAGGCTCCCGAATTGTGCCCCGCTTGTGCCCATCCTCAGAGTTATTACGAAGTATTGGCCGAAAATTACTAACATAACCAAAAGCCGAAGCCGCCCGATTTGGGGCGGCTTTTTTATTTATCCGCTTATCGCTTTCTGCCTGGATGGTTCAATCCATTCCGCAGAAATATTAAAAACAAACTCTAATACCACAATGGTACCGCCGCAAAGGCACAGCCAATTTTTTCTACAGTATGTTCCGCAGCAGCAATTTTGACATCAATCAGCTTCAATCCACGGATACGGAAAGCTTCTTCCACCATGCGAACAACCTCAGTTTCAGCGGTGGACTTTGAGCAGTGTCCTGAATACTCCATAATAACTCCGTAGCCCTCAGCTTGAAGGCCCACTGCCACTGCGGCCGAAATCAATTCTCCTGGCTTATCACTTATAATCGATCCATAGGCTATAGGTAGCAGGGACCCAGGCGGAATAATCAAACCAGGAGAGTATTCACAACCTGGAGGCAGTATACTGCTTACCCTGAGCAAATTAGTGTTGCCTACTTGTGCTTTGAGAAGCGCACTGTCAAAAGCAGTCAACTGGGTATCCCCTTCTGCAGCCGCAGCGGTAAGAAAGTATTTTTTCGGTACTGGTAACACCATTAACTCCCCCCAAGTATAAACTCAAGACAATAGCTACAATATAACAAAGCGGCTACAAAATCAACTGTTTTGTTAAAGAAAAAGCCCTGCTTAGCTTAGTTGCGTAAATTTTTTAGGAGATCTTTCTTATAATGTCCAGGAAGTTAATTACTGTTTTGCGTCTGGTTTTCTGCCGGGGATAGATGACATAAAGAAATCGGCGAGCTCCTGATTCAGTTAGTTTAATACTGGTCATACTGCGCTGGCCTTCAGAGCGTTTTATAGCCCAATGAGAAATAATACTTATTCCCATACCCGATTCTACTGCAGCCAGTACTGCTTCTGTACTTCCTGCTTCAAGGCACACATTTAACTCTTCACGTTTTACTCCTTGAGTAGTCAAAAAATCCTCGATAGCCCGTCTGGTACCAGATCCTTTTTCACGTACAATCCACTTCTCACTTAACAAATCCTTTAAATTAACATATTCTTTAGAGGCAAGATGGTGCCCCTGGGGAACAATCACCACCAGTTCATCCTCCAACCAGGCAAATCCATCCACTTTACGATTGTTAATCCATGCCCCCACTACACCTACATCCAATTCTCTGTCGGCAACTCGGTTAAATATTTTATCAGTATCAGCAATATCCATACTTATGGTGACATTGGGGAAACGATCCTTAAACTGCTTTATTACTGACGGCAGAATATACTGCCCGGGAATGGTACTGGCACCTATGTAAAGAGATCCTTTACGGCTCTCCGACACATCTTCCATGGCTTTTTCTGTCCTTTCCAGGGCTTTTATAATATCCCGGGCACACTGGTACAAGGTTTCTCCTGCTTCGGTAGTTTTGAGGCGGCGTCCTGAACGTTCCAGCAGCAATACACCATATATATCCTCCAGGGCTTGGATTTGTTTGGTTACAGCTGGCTGGGATAAACCCAGCTCGTCAGCGGTCCTGGAGAGATTCTGGGTTTCTACCACCTTGACGAAGGTTTTGAAGAGGTTGAGATTCATAACATCACCGCCCTTTGTTATTTAACGCAGGAATCCATCGATAATGGTGTTAATTGCCTCAGTTTCGGTAAGACCTAAAGACATCAGTTTTATTAGCTGTTCTCCGGCAATCTTGCCTATGGCCGCTTCATGGGTTAGTACTGCCTCGGAATTCTCCGCTACCAAGGAGGGAATAGCCTTAATGATGGCATTACCCATAATAATGGAATCACATTCCACATGTCCGGTACAGGCCGCTTTACCAATCATGGCCGCCTTAAATACCTGAGAGGAGTTGTCTTTGGCCACGGAACGAGAAAGAATTTGCGCAGATCCATCCTGACCTTCAATACTAATTTCAATCTCCGACTGAGCCTGTTGATCATTATGGGTAAGAAGGCGCTCCACTATTTTTAGGTGAGCATGATCTTCCACATAGGCCAGAGTCCTACGGTAGGTATCATCAACCCCTTTGATCTGTACCAATTCCATTTCAGCATACGATCCACAGCCCATTCGAACTATGGTGGTAGGATTTAAAACCCTTTTCCCGCTGCCACTGCCAGCACCATAATGTTTTTCCACATAACGGACCCGGGCGCCAGGCTTCACGATAAACTCGTGTATTCCATCATGGCCGGAATCCTGATGACTGTCATTGTGTATTCCACAGCCGGCTATAATGGTAACGTCTGCATCTTCTCCAATTTCAAAAGTATTGTAAACCAGGTCCTGCAGACCAGCCTTTGTAACCAGAACCGGAATATGCACACTTTCATCTTTGGTACCTGGTTTAACAATAACATCGATACCAGGTTTATCTTGTTTGGGATTAATTATTATATTAGGCGACGACATCCGTATTAAGGGTTGTCCATCCTTACGAATATTCACTGCGCCACTGGGAACTTCAGTAATATTAGCAATAGTATTTAATAAATTTGCATCGATTTCATTGAATTTCATAGCCCATTTCCCCCCGGCATTCAAGTCTGCGTTTGCATTCAATATCATCTCTGATCAAAGGCCATACCTCTTCATAGGTACCGCGGGAACGGATCCTGCCTTCCTCCAATACAATAATCTCGTCACAAATCGGTAGCACATTTTCATTATGGGTAATGATAATAGCAGTATTATTAGGATTATCCTTATAACGGTTTACAATGATACCTATCAGCCTCTGGATGGTCCACAAATCCACCCCCGCTTCGGGTTCATCAAAAATGCTGACTGCTGCCCTGCGCGCCAATACCTGAGCTATTTCAATACGTTTCATTTCCCCGCCGCTTAAACCCGGACCTACATCTCTATCCAGGTAGTCTTCCGGGCACAGTCCCACGTCACGCAGGCTCTTGCGCAGCCCTATTATGTCCAGATCAGAATCAGCTATCTTCAACAGATCACCCACTGTTAAACCCTTGAAGCGCGGAGGCTGCTGAAAAGCATAGGCTATTCCTTTTCGAGCCCTTTCCGTAACTGTCAGATGACTGATTTCTTCTTCATGTAGGTAAATTTTTCCCGTAGATATACCATAGATACCCATAATAACTTTGGCTAGTGAGGTTTTACCCCCGCCATTGGGTCCGGTTATAGCATAGAGTTTGCCGGCATCAAATTCCAAATCGATGTTATGGAGTATTTCCTTATTGTCTCCATTGTTTTGGTTTACTGACATGCTTACCTGTTCTAAGCGCAGCATAAATGCTCCCTCCATCGGCATAAACTTACCGTTAGAATAACATAACCCTTCGTTATAGTCTAACTAGTATCATAGATTATAATACTATAGTATTATTAGAACTAAAATCCACCCGACCTATCCATGGGGCCTATTCTACCTCTATTGCGTTGGCCAGATTGCGTCCCAGAGCAATACGAGTATTATCCAGTTTGACTATTACCGGCCCCTTCAAGGGATGTTTAGCCAGCAATTCAACTTCCACTCCGGGTACAATTCCCATTTCCAACAAACGCTGTTCTGCTCCTGCCCCCCGGTTAATGCTGATTACCCGTACTTTACGCCCAGTTTCTAATGTGTCTAATCTCATTGGCGGTCCCTCCTTTATCCTAGGGCAAAACCAAATTTAACACTATGCCGATTAAAAAAGAGGCCAAAAATCCCATACAAACAATCTTTACCAGAGCTTTTAAGCCTAATTCCCGAATAGTCATAACCATAACCGGCAGACAAGGGAGAGAAATAACAATCATAGTAATAGCAATGGTAGCTTCCCGGGGGGTAAGAGTTAGGTTCAACAACAGCAGCGGTGCCAAGTAGCGCTGAAAAATCGTCAATAAAACTGCAATAAAAGCTTCGGAAGGGATTCCGAACAGAACATGCGTTATGGGTCCCAAACCTTCCAAAAACTGCAGAATACCTGACTCCAAAATGGTGCGGATAGCAATGCTCATAACCAGCAAGAGCGGCAGAATCTCGGTAAAAAAACCTGCAAACCTAGCCTTAACCTTTATGCCAACATTCTGCCAGTGGGGTATACGCAGAGGAGGTAATTCATATATAAATTCTTCCTGCCTAGAATTCATACGTCCCAGTACAAAACTCAATCCCAGGAATGCTGCCAGCAGCGAGCCTACTACTGCCGGTAATGATGCGTTAAACTTTGCTATTACTGAAGCCATAATACCTAGGGTAGCAGCACAGGGAACTACAATACTGAGCAGGGTTATGGCTATAAAGCGCTGAGTAGTGTTAGGCAGTATTCTGGTAGCCACCACCGCTGGAGTACGGCAGCCCAATCCTAGAGTGAGAGGGATGATCGCCTGCCCTGACAGCCCAAACATACGCCCCACCCGATCAAGAGCTACTGAATACCGGGGCAAAATGCCGCTGTCTTCCAGCAAGGCCATTAGGATACTCACCATCAGCATAGCCGGCATAACTATAGTAAAAGGTATTATAATGCCCTCAGGAACAGCCTTGGAAAGCACCTGCGCTATAATACCCGCTGGCAACAGGTCAAGAATAGCATTACTTATCAGCTGGTTAACCGGATCCAACAGGGTGCTGATAGGTCCTTCACTTAAATTGATAAACTGAAGCAATATTACAAAACAAAGATAGGCCACTACCAACAGTAAAACCGTACCCAGAATAGGTTGATCAATCCAGTTTTGAACTTTGTCCAGCCAGTGCATCTGAGTTTGTCCCATTCTGGTTATGGTTTTGCCAGCCAGCAGGCGGGCCTGGTCAACCAGCTTTAGATCCAGTCCTTCACAACTGAGGATAGACCCGGAAGCACACCGGTCACATCCTTCACAGTGACAGTCCATGGTTTCCAAGGAGACTACCTGAACCTTCTTGCTGCGGGGAACCCCCTTGGCCAACTGTTCCAGCAGATCTAAAACACCTTCACCGGTTAGAGCGGAAAATGAAAAAACCGGTAAACCCAGTTCCTTGGATAAAACCTGGCTATCGATTTTCAATCCCATCTCCCGGGCCCTGTCGACCTGGTTTATCAGCAAAACCATGGGTAGATTGGCTCTCATTAATTCCAGGGTGAGCACCAGATTACGCTCCAGATTAACAGCATCCAAAACCTGAATAATCAGATCCGGAAATTCATTTATTACTTCAGTGAGCATAGCAGCTTCTTTTGTGTCGCTGTTAAGTGAATATACCCCCGGCATATCAAGAAGCTCTATAGATTTATTACCAACGGTAAAAAAGCCTCGATTAATTTCCACCGATGTTCCAGGATAATTGGAAACGAAAACCCTACTGCCGGTTAGGCGATTGAATACATAGCTTTTACCAACATTGGGATTTCCCACTAAGATAGCTTTCACACCTATTCCTGCCTTTGTCGATAAAGATAATCATTATCAAATTGCTGGTATAAAAAAATTATTTGTGTACATTGCATTTGGGACAATATCCGTAAAACTTTAGCTCGTGGTCCACCACATGAAAGCCGCTCTTTTCCAGCCTATCTTCCAAAATATGCAGGAGATCGTCTTCTACTTCGGTGATGGCCCCACAGTTCAAGCAAATAAGATGATGGTGCTGGTGTTCATCGCCAATGGACAGTTCGTAACGATAGCGACCGCCTTCAAAGACAGTCTTATAGAGAACATTTATACTGGCCAGTTTTTCCAAGGTCCGGTATACAGTGGCGATACCAATGTTAGGCGCCTTTTTGCGTGCTTCCTGCAAAACATCCTCAGCACTTAAATGCTTGCCTTGATTCTCGATCATTACCTGCAGCACTACGGCCCGCTGGGGAGTTAGACGGTATTCATTTTGGTCAATTTTTTGATAAACAGTTTTCATGGGATCTCCCCGTTAATTAACCTCTATCACTAACTATGATATTCCTTAAACCATGATATAACAAGCCTTATTTAACTTGGCTTGACTATACTCTTCGTCTCCACAAAAAAGCCGACCCCTCCCGGTAACAAGCCCCCAGGGTCAGCTTCAAGATCACCATTGTCACCTGCAGAACAGACACGATAAATGAAAAACTTAAGACTATCATTGCTGTGAAAATAGCTTCCTAATGTGTCATTGCCGAGAAAACGTCCTAACGATGGACAGACCCGAAGCCTTCTTATGTGTCATCGCGAGCGCGTAGCGCGTGGCGATCTCTATGTACATCTGCGCTAACCACGGCTTAGCAGTACTGTTAGCCGGGCTGCAGGGGTATTAGCCAGCTCGCTCCGGGACTCCTCGCCTGCAACACATCGGCTTACTTCGGTGCGAAACGGACCGCTTAATAATTCGGCATCCATGCACTCAGTCCTCACTGCTCGAAACATCCTGTTTCTCGCTCCACTTCGCAGCCCTCAGTTTCCCCGTGGGTTGCCACGGCTCGTCGTACGTCACTCGCCCGGCTAATACCCCTGCATTCCGGTTAATACTCCTGTCAAGCCCTAGCGGAAGCTAAAGCTTCCGCTACGCTTGCTTAGCTGAAAGTTGTTTTCACCGAAATAACTAAGAAAAAGTCATATACCGCACGAACCCGGGCTTCCCTGCCCGGGTTCACTGCTGTCATAAACAGGAATTTGTCACCATATTATTTCATGAGGAGATGACCAGTCAACAGTATGAACCTAGCCGGGGCACCCTCCTTTGTACAACGCCTAAAACCATCAAGGAGACTGGGAATGAGTTTACGACAGCGGCTGAAACATCACATACGAAACAACCGGTGGCAGTATATAGTAATTGGCCTGGTATTTCTGGTTGGCCTGGTAATGGGAAGTCAAAAGGTGGAAGGTTTAGAAGGCGGTGTGCGCGACTACCTGATGGAGTTGATAGATAATTACCTGCAGGAGGGGGAGAAAGCTCCCATCTATGGCCCAGGTATACTGTTGGCGGCTCTCACTACCCAGGCTAAGACATTACTGGCCATCTGGTTTTTAGGTCTGACAGTGATCGGAGTGCCGCTCATCCTGGCGGTAGTGTTTCTGCGCGGTTATGCCTTGGGCTTTACCGTAGGATTTTTAGTTCATCAAAAGGGCTGGGCGGGTATAATCATGAGTATTTTGTCTATCCTGCCACAGAATTTGGTCTATATTCCTTTATTGATTATCTGGTCTGTTATTGCGGTTAATTTCTCATCCTATCTGATAGGAAATCATGCTGGACTATCTCTGGGCAAAACCTTGGTAAATTACAGCCTGCTATTGGCTGTTTTCCTGGTTCTGTTTATGGCGGGAGCCTTTATAGAGGCTTATCTATCGCCATGGTTACTGAGTCTGATACTATAAATCGGGGGTGAGGGCTTGATAATAATTATAAGCCAGTGGAAACAAAAACTATTGCGCCTGTTGATGGCGGTACTGCTTATACTAGCCTTTGCGGCCGCTATCCCTGTGGTAACCGGTCAGCTGTACCGGCTTATCCCAGCGGTGGGAGGTTGGTTCGATGAAGAACATCCTTCAGGTAATCCTATGCGGGTGGAAAAAGAAGAACAGTCATCCAAGTACGAGCAGGTTATGGATCAGTTCGTAATCAAGCTGCAGGAATTTTATTATGAGGAGCAGGAATAGCAGGAATCAAAGGAAGGATGTCAAAACTGTCAGTAAAAAGGCATTAGAGGTATATTAATGCTGGCCTATGTAGAAAAGTTTCTGGAGTATATCAAGTACGAAAAAGGTCTGTCTGCCAACACCATTTCTGCCTATCGACGCGACCTGTTGAAGTTTCATGAATTCATGCTCAGCCAGCAGCGTTGTGAACATCCTGAAAATATTACCAGGCAGGATATAAGGCGATTCCTCACTCATGAACTGGATCAAGGTATTTCGCATCCTACCGTGGCCCGTCGTCTTTCCAGTCTCAAAACCTTTTACAAATTCCTGGTACTGGAGGGATACTGTCAGAACAATCCCACTGTAGATTTGGAAACCCCTAAAATAAAGCGAAGACTGCCTGATGTATTAACCATCGAAGAAATTGACAAGCTGATGAATCAGCCCCGGGTAACCCTGGTACTGGGACTGCGAGACCGGGCTATGCTGGAGCTTATGTATGGGACTGGGGTAAGGGTATCGGAACTGCTGTCACTGCAAATAGATGATATCAATTTTTTGGCCGGATTCCTTCGCTGTTTTGGTAAAGGCCGCAAGGAGCGCATCATTCCCGTCAATCAAACCTCTATTGACTGGACCCAGCGCTATTTGGCCCGCAGCCGTCCCCAGTTAGTAAAGAACCCGGCTGAAAGAACCCTGTTTGTGAATGCCCATGGCCGGCCCATGACCCGGCAGGGGTTTTTTAAGATCCTGCATACCTATGCGGTTCAGGCGGAATTAACCAAGGAAGTTACTCCCCATACCCTAAGGCATTCTTTTGCTACTCATCTTTTGGAAAACGGAGCTGACTTGCGCTCAGTTCAGGAAATGTTGGGACATGCTGACATATCTACTACCCAGATATATACTCATCTAACCCGTTCCCGCTTGCGAGAGGTGTACAAGCTTTATCACCCCAGGGCATAATAGAGAGAGGATATGGTTGGAATTTCTATAAGCCAGGAGGTTATTTATGAAACGGCGTGTGATTCTTATAGTATTGGACAGTCTGGGAATAGGAGAAGCACCGGACAGCCACCTGTTTTGTGACCAGGGATGTAATACTCTTATACATACAGCTGAGGCCGTTGGCGGGCTGAATCTAACCAACCTGCAGAAAATGGGGCTGGGGAACATTACCGAGGTTACGGGAGTACCGGCTGCCTTGGAACCCCAGGCTGCTTATGGCCGAATGCAGGAAAAGTCAGCAGGTAAGGATACTACTACCGGCCACTGGGAAATGATGGGCCTGGTACTGGAACAGCCTTTTCCCACTTATCCCCAGGGCTTTCCCCAGGAGTTGATGGAGGAGTTTGAGAAGCGCATCGGCCGTAAAACTCTAGGAAATAAAGTGGCCTCGGGAACGGAAATCATAGAAGAACTGGGCCGGGAGCACATGCAAACTGGTTATCCCATTGTCTACACTTCGGCGGATAGTGTTTTCCAGATTGCGGCTCACGAAGAAGTCATCCCTTTGGAACAGCTGTACCAGATGTGTAAAACAGCCCGGGAACTGCTGGTGGGTGAGCACGCCGTCGGCCGGGTGATTGCTCGTCCTTTCATTGGCGAACCAGGCAGTTTCAGACGTACTGCTCACCGGCATGATTACTCGCTGGAGCCTCCTGGAAATATACTGGATCACCTTGTTGATCATGGTTATGAGGTTATTGGCATAGGTAAAATCTCAGATATTTTTGCCGGAAAAGGGGTGACCCAAACTCGACCCACCACCAGTAATCAGGATGGAGTGGATAAGATACTGGAGGTTTTGGATCTGAGTTTTCAAGGTCTGGTATTTGCCAATTTAGTAGATTTTGATATGCTGTACGGGCATCGCAATGACCCTGAAGGCTACGCTCAGGCTCTGAGAGATTTCGATGCCCGTCTGCCGGAGATTATTGGCAAGATGAAGGAAGAAGACCTGCTGATAATCACTGCCGACCATGGCTGTGACCCAACTTACCCGGGAACTGACCACACCCGAGAATATGTTCCCTTAATAGTTTACGGCTCGGCAATTAAGCCGGTGAATCTGGGAATTCGCAGCACTTTCGCAGATGTAGGCCAGTCGGTGGCTGATTACCTGGGGGTTCCAGCTCCACATTTGGCTGGACAGAGTTTCCTGCCGGAAACGAGGTGATGATTTATGCATTTTCAGGATTTAATTGAGAAGAAGCGCGACGGGGGGACGTTAAGCCCTGGGGAAATTGAAGCATTAGTACAAGGAATAGTTTCGGGTGAAGTACCTGATTACCAGATCTCCGCCTGGGCTATGGCCGTCTATTTTCAAGGCATGAGTCAGGAAGAGACTCAAAACCTAGCCATAGCTATGAGTAAGTCAGGTGATGTCATTGACTTATCAGGAATACAGGGTGTTCCCGTTGATAAACACAGTACCGGAGGAGTGGGAGATAAAACCACATTGGTAGCCATACCCCTGGCAGCGGCTGCTGGTGTTCCGGTAGCTAAAATGTCAGGACGGGGTCTGGGGCACACCGGCGGTACTATCGACAAGCTGGAGTCAATACCAGGTTTTCAGGTGGAAAGAACACTGCCTCAGGTCATCGAGCAGGTTAACCGGGTTAAAGCAGCTATAATATCCCAAATGGGGAACCTGGTACCAGCAGATAAGAAACTCTATGCTATCCGTGATGTAACCGCTACGGTGGACAGTATTCCTTTGATCGCTTCCAGTGTAATGAGCAAAAAATTGGCTTCCGGCGCCCAGGGTATTGTTTTGGACGTCAAGGTAGGCCGGGGAGCTTTTATGAAAAGTCTCGACCAGGCTCGTCAGCTGGCCAGGACCATGGTTGACATCGGCCAGGGAGCCGGCCGCAAAGTAGTGGCTGTATTAAGTGATATGAATCAGCCCTTGGGGCGGACGGTGGGAAACGCCCTGGAAGTGAGAGAAGCCCTGGATACTTTGCAGGGCCGGGGACCGGCAGACCTGGAGGAGCTGTCGGTATTATTGGCGGCGCATATGGTAAAAGTAGGCGGACAGGCTGACAGTTTGGAGGAAGCCCTGTTGAAGGTAAGAACGCTGTTGCAAACCAGGGCCGGATTGATGTCCTTCCAACAGATGGTTGAAGCTCAGGGTGGCTCCCTGGACCTGACCCGGCCTGATTATGGATTGCCCCAGGCGTCAGAGATTGCCGGTGTTACCTTTACCAACCAGGGTTATGTCAAGGCCATAGATGCCTTAGCAGTGGGGAGAACCGTTATGCGTCTGGGAGCCGGCCGGGAACGGCTGGAAGACAGGATATTCCCGGAAGTAGGGGTAGAACTGCATAAAAAAGTCGGGGATCGAATAAATAGTAACGACATAGTAGCTACCATTTACGCCCGTGATAAAAGCCAACTGGCCCAGGCAGCAGCTGAAATTAAGCAAGCCTATACCCTGACTGACACGCCCCCTGATCCGGTATCACTGGTTTTTGATACTATAACTTGATAGCTATTATAAGCTACTGATTATGGCGTGTATTGGATTATAATATTTTACTTGGCTGCAATCCAAGTGTTATATTCAAGGCAAAGAGGAGATGCGGGGCCTGCTAATGGTCTCCATTCGAATATCAGGAGGAGAATGGATGGCATACTCCATCAATGATAAGTGTAACGGATGCAGTGCCTGTAAATTATTATGTCCAGTTGATGCCATCATCGGGGAGCGAAAAGAAGCTCACCACATTAATCAGTGGCGCTGTGTTAACTGTGGAGTTTGCGGCCGGATATGTGTCCAGGGGGCGGTGCTGGATGACCAAGGCCAGCCGGCTACCCGAATACCCCGCAAGCAGTGGCCGTTACCTGTCATTGATACCCGCATTTGTTCAGCTTGCTCTATGTGCATTGATATATGCGGAAAGCAAGCTCTGACCATCTCCATGCCTGCTTTTAAAGGAGATCTGCGCGTATATGCAGTGCTTTCCAGTCCTAAGAATTGCGTGGGCTGCGGCTTATGTACGCAAGTATGCCCTCTGGGGGCTATTGCCATGGAGGTGCAGTTATGATAACGGTGCGCTATGCTGACATTGACCTTTCTAACGGCCAGGTACGCGATTATCCCCTGAGCGAAGATATTGTCCGTCTTTACCTGGGGGGTAAGGGTCTGGCCGCTTATATTCTCTACCAGGAACTGGCACCGGGAGTTGATCCTCTATCACCAGACAATATTCTGATTTTTAATACCACACCTTTAACTGGAACCGGAGCCCCATGCACCAGCCGTTTTAATGCTACTACCAAAAATGTTCTTACAGGGGGAATCGCTTCCTCCAACTGCGGAGGCTCCTTTGGTATAAAGCTGCGCCGGGCTGGCTATGATGGACTGATAATACGTGGAAAATCACCCTATCCTTGCTGCTTAATGATAATAGACGGACAGATTACGATCAGAAATGCCCAGGAGCTTTGGGGACTGGATACCGAAAAGACTCAGCATCACTTTGACCGAAAATATGGCTGTGTAGTAATTGGTCCAGCCGGGGAGCACCAGGTGCGTTATGCATGTGCAGTTTCAGGGGAACGGGTTTTGGGAAGATGCGGTGTCGGGGCGGTTATGGGCAGTAAAAATCTAAAGGCTGTTGTAGCTTACGGTACTCGTTCACTGCCAATTAGTGATCCTAAATCCTTTCGCCGGGATGTACAGAACTGGGTGAATGCTCTGCATAGCAATCCTACCACTGGGGAATTCCTGCCTCGGTATGGAACCGCCTTCTGGATGAATATCGTTAATCGCCATCATATTTTGCCTACCTTAAATGCACAGCAAGTTAAACATGATCAAGCGGAACAGATATCGGGTGAGTATATGACAGAGCACTACCTAACCCGTAATTCCGGCTGTGTCAGCTGCCCGATCCGCTGTGAGCGGCGCCTTATGCTGGACGGAAAAGAGATAAAGGGACCGGAATATGAAACTTTAGGATTACTGGGAGCTAACCTGGGTATTACTGATCTCGAGTATATTAACCAGTGGAACTATCAATGCGACCTGTTGGGTATAGATACCATGTCTTTGGGAGTTACGCTGTCGTTAGCTATGGAATTATCTCAACGGGGTCTAAAAGACTATGGCCTCAATTTCAGCAACCCAGATAATATCAGCACAGCTATAGAGAAAATTGCCCGCCGGGAAGAACCCTTTGACGAATTAGGGGAAGGTTCGGCCTGGCTGGCTAGAAAATACGATGCTTTAGGCTTTGCCATACAAGTCAAAGGATTAGAACTGGCTGCTTATGACCCCAGGCAATCCCAGGCTCTGGGACTGGCTTATGCCACCGCTAACCGGGGGGGATGCCACCTGGGAGGTGGTTATCCGGTCTATTTCGAGGCTTTGGGGCCAATTGCAGTAAACGGGAAGACGGTACGGGGTAAAGCCTCCCTGACTGTTTTACTGCAAAATCTCATGGATGCGGTTTCCACCACTGGGTTCTGCCTGTTTACGGCTCTGGGATCTTTGCCTGCAGCTTTGTTTAAGTTTAGGAAAAACAGTTTTGTACCTCGACTATTGGGCCATATAATACTTTCCTTGCCTTCCACTCATTGGCTGTGGCGGTTAATGCCCGGCTTGATACCGTTGAACCTGCCTGGCTTTTTGCCTCATCCGCTTATAATTCGTGATGTTACCGGTATGAAAATGACATTAGGTCAATTCCTGCAGATGGGAGAACGTGTCTTTAACATAGAACGACTGTTTAATACGCGGGAAGGATTTAACCGGCAGCATGACTGCCTGCCTGAGCGGCTCGTGGCGGAACCTGCCGAACCGGCTCAGCCTGATACCATAGTCCATATTGATAAAATGCTGGATACTTACTACCGGATCAGAGAATGGAACAGCCAGGGCATACCATCTCAGCGCAAACTGCAGCAGCTAGGAATCTGTTAATAATTCAGATGTCCCAAGAGCAGTATTGATTTCCCCATATTTCGTTGCATAATTCAAGCAAGTGGAGTATGGTAAAATTAATCGGTTGTACGACCGACCGACAAAAAAACACAAATACTATGCCATAGGAATTAATAACCAAGTCACTGGTGAAACAAAAAATATATTCAACAGAGGGGAAGGAAGTGATAACCGCCATTAGCGAACGGACCATCTGGATTTTCCCAAGGAGAAAGGAGACCTCCAGGAAGAAACTTGGTTACAGTGCATAACCGGCAACAATGTTTCCATACCTTCGAGATGGCGGACTCCCTTCTGGACGAGAGAACCATGATGTCCACAGTATCAGTATGCTTCGGAGATAGCAGGCTAAATCATGGAGGTGAATTTTAAGTGGAAGCTGCTGCAGATTCAAAAAAGATAAAGTTTACGATGAATGAGCGTCAAAAACGTATGATGCCCTTGGTGATGATCGGGGCCTTCTTTGAGGGTTTTGATTTTATGGTTATTAATCTGGCCCTACCTTATATCACCGAAGATTTTGGTCTTAATGACCAGACTGCCAGTTTCACGGTTTCAGCAGTTGCTATAGGAACTCTGCTAGCGTTTTTTGTGGTGCGTTTGGCCGATCGATGGGGACGCAGGCCAATATTTATCTGGTCAGTGGTGCTCTACTCCTTTCTCAGTCTAGTTACCGCCTTTTCTCCCAATGTTGAATTCTTTATAGTATGCCAGTTTCTTGCTCGTGTCTTCCTGGTTACTTGCTGGGCGGTCGGGTTTATCTTTATGACCGAGGAATTTGCTCCGGAGATGCGAGGAAGAGCGATAGGATTATTCCAAAGTGCTGCTGCGGTTGGAGCGATATTTCCTTCTTTGTTCCTGTCACTCACAGCTGCGTTGAACATGGAATGGCAGGGACTATATATAATCGGCGCTCTGCCTCTGATCCTGGTATTTTTCTTTTCCAAAAACCTTCCGGAAACCACTGCCTTTCTGGAGACCAGGGAGCGCATTAATAATGGTACCGAACATAAACCCAGCATGTTTGCTATATTTGCCAAGCCATACCGTAAACACATTATAGCTATTATGGGTCTGTGGATAGGTATGTATCTCTGTTATTCATCGGCAATGAACTTCTTCACCTATCACGTGGTCAATGATCTGGGATGGCAGCCAAATCAAGTCAGCCTGGTTACCGCTTTAGCCTTTACCCTGGGTCTGGCTGGTTATTATGTGGTCGGCAAACTTCTTGACGCTATCGGCCGCAAGAAAACTGCCTACATTTTCTTCTTCCTGGGTGCCTGTGCCGTAACTCTGGTCTTCCAGCTTGATCATTTTGTACAGATAGCGATAGCTCAGATAGTTGCCGTATTCTTTATAGGAACATTTACAGTACTATGTGCCACCTTTACCAATGAATTATTCCCGACAGAAATCAGAGCCAGTGCTACTGCCTGGGGCAATAACATTGTAGGCCGCCTTGGACAGATTGCCGCTCCCGCTTTGGTTGGTGTGCTGACTATTCCTGTGGGCGGCGTAGCCAATGCAGTTTCCCTGCTGACCCTGGGTCCTATTGTGTGTATATTGCTGATTGCCCTGTTCTTGCCTGAGCCTTTAACTTACAAAATTCCGGAGTACGATCCCCAAGGTTCCAAATAGTTGACCCAGGCAGGAGGCTTTACCTGTTAAGGACAGGATGGTCTGCAGTTTATTAAACCAGATATTTTTTTAGCTTCCAGACGGTTGAACGACCGCCCGACACGTAAAGAGTATTTGGATAAAAGGAGGGAAACAGCGGCTTAAAATTGTTTACTTACGACTGAATAAATACCCGTTCAATATGTTGATGTTAATTCAGCATGCATAAAGGAGGAATCGAAGATAGTGAGCGACAAGATTAATGTTCTGGTTGTAGGAGCGGGGATAATGGGCCATTCCATTGCCGGAGTATTTGCCGCCCATGGCTATCCAACCACACTCTATGATCAGAGTGCTGAACAGTTGGAAATGGCTAAAAAGCTCATTGCCGGCAATGTCCAGGTATTAAAAGAAGAAGGCATGATAACGGATGAAGGCATCCAGAACGTAAATGATTTGCTGGTTTACACTGACAAACTGGAAGACGGTGCTGTTACGGCAAAATTTGTTGTGGAAGCAATTCCGGAAGTGCCTGATATAAAACATGATTTATTCGCTGAGCTGGATAGACTCTGTTCTCCTGATACTATTCTGACCAGTACCACATCGGGTATGAACATTTACGATATTGTAAAGGTATCCAATCCGGGCAGGGTATTAATCGGTCACTTCAACAATCCGGCTCACATTATCCCCCTGGTGGAAATCGTTTTGGGACCGGAGACATCTGAGGAAACCTTGGAAACCGCTAAACAGATATATAAGAGCATTGATAAGACACCAGTGGTATTGAAACAGTATGTAATAGGATTTATCGTAAACCGTCTGAACACTGCCCTGGCCCGGGAAGCCAATTATATTGTGGAACAGGGATGGGCATCCTGGGAAGATGTGGATGCTGCTGTCACCAATAATGCAGGACTTAAGCTGGCTTTTGAGGGCCCCCTGGAGCTATACGATCATATCGGCTGGGATTTGGGTAAACTCGGGGGAACTTTCCTGGCCCCCATGCTTTGCAACACAACGGCTACCGCGTTGCCCGATAAGTTGGTTGCCGAAGGTAATCTGGGCGTGAAGACCGGCAAGGGCTTAAAGGACTATACCGGTCTGGATCGGGTAGAAATCCAAAACGCCCGCAACCGTAAAATCCTTAAGGTCATAAAGACAGTTAAACAGTTCTAGTGTGCAACAATTTTTTGATAGGAGGTATTTATAATGGGTGAAATCAGAGGCGGAACCATGGTTCAAGAAGTACTGAAAAAAGAAGGCGTAAAGTATATTTTTGGTATTCCCGGAGGCCACATTTATCCAATGATGGAATCCTGTGAGGAAAACGGCATTAAATTTATCGGGGTCAGACATGAGATGACGGCAGCTATGATGGCCCAGGGATGGGCATTGGCTACCGGTGAAGTGGGAGTATGTACGGCCACTGCCGGACCTGGGGTAACCAATTTGGTAACAGGTATTGCTAATGCTGAACGGGACTGTGCCCCGGTACTGATCATTGGCGGAAAGGCAGCTATCGAACAGTATGACCGCAATGAAATGCAGGACTTTAACCAGCTGGATCTTTTCAAACCCCTGACTAAACATGCCCGGGTAGTGCTGGAAAGTCACCGCATACCGGAATATATCGGCAGGGGAATTGCTGAAGCGACCACTGGCCGGCCAGGCCCGGTTTATATTGAGATTCCCCGGAATATTATGGAAGGCTATGCTGATGAATCCAAAGTTGAATTCCAAAAGACCTACCGGATTGAGAACAAGCCCCTGGGTAACCCGGCTGACATCGAAAAGGCCGCCCGGCTTTTGAATGAGGCGCAAAGACCTATGGTGGTAGTTGGCAGCGGGGCATTTTATGCCAAAGCCGGAGATGAACTGAAAGAATTTGTAGAGAAAACAGGAATTCCTTTCTTCACCCGCAATGCGGCTCGCGGTCTGGTTCCCGACAGCCATCCTTTATTTATGACGATTGCAGCTTCTAAGCATCCGATTTTTGCTGCAGCAGGTGCCAATGCCGACGTAGTTCTGGTACTGGGAACGCGTCCTGGATACCTGATGACCAGAGACTCCTTCCCGAATGCTAAGATTATTCGCGTTGACATCAGTGCCACTGCTATTGCTGACCAGTTGGATGTAGAAGTAGGCATCGTAGGGGATGTAAAAGAGGTTTTGAAACAGCTGATTGAAGCCGTGGAACCCAAAACTCACCAGGGATGGGTAGATGCGCTTAACAACGGCAAAGCTCAGATGGTGCAGGCTGTACTGCCTCTGCTGTCATCTGATCAGAAGCCCATTCATCCGGCGCGGTTGATGTTTGAAATCAGGCAGCGCATAGATGAAGATACTATCGTGGTTATTGACGGCGGTGACACTGCGTCTTTCGGCAACATGTTCCTGCCTGCTACCGGCCCTGGTCAGTACATGGGTATTGCCAATGGCAGCTTTGGACCATTGGGAGTAGGGGTACCCTATGCTATGGCTGCTGCCCTGGCACATCCGGATAAGAAAGTTATCCTTCTCACTGGTGATGGAGCTTTCGGTTACGGAGCAATGGAATACGATACCGCCCTGCGTTACGGGATCAAATTCACTACCATTATCCTTAATGACGGCTGCTGGGGTATGATCAAGCGGTCCGAAGCCAAGAAGGCTGGAGAAGATAAACCCTTCGTAGGCCTCTATCTGAGAGAAAATGTCCGCTACGACCAGGTAGTTGAAGCTCTGGGCGGTCACGGAGAGTTTGTCACCGAAGCAGCAGATATCGGAGCAGCAATTGACCGGGCTCTGGCATCTGATAAGCCAGCGGTTGTAAATGTAATTACCGATGTAAATGTAGGACCTACTGTATAATAGAACCCCTGGAAGCTGTAACTATAGCGCAAAGCATTTAAGCGACTGTTTTATTAAGGAGGATTGACATGGCTAAACAAAAAATGATAGCCAGTGAAGCAATTTGTGAGACATTGGTTGCTGAAGGCGTTGAACACGTTTCAGGTATAGTAGGTTCAGCCTTCATGGACCTGCTGGATCTTTTCCCGGCAGCCGGTATCAGATTTATCCCGGTTCGCCATGAGCAAAGTGCTGCTCATATGGAAGATGCCTATACCCGGGTAACCGGCAAATGCGGTGTGGTAATCGGCCAGAACGGCCCTGGAATAACCAACATGGTTACTTCAGTGGCTGCTGCCAACATGGGCCATACCCCTATGGTAGTAATTGCTCCTTCAGCAGGTACAAAGACTGTAGGTTGGGACGGATTCCAGGAGTGTGACCAGGTATCGGTTTTCAAAGCCATTACCAAGGCCACTATTCGCCTACCTCATCCCAGCCGGGCAGCAGACTGCACCAGAACTGCTTTCCGTACGGCTTATGCCCTGAGAGGTCCGGTTTTACTGGATATCCCCCGGGACTATTTCTACGGAGAAGTGGAAGATTATATCCTGGAGCCCCACCAGTATCGTGTGGATGACCGTGGCTGCGGTTCACCGGAAGCCTTGCAAAGGGCTGCTGAGCTGCTGGCAACTGCGAAAAAACCGGTTATCGTATCCGGACGTGGTGTGGTTGATACCGATGCCCATGACATCGTAGCTCAGATTGCCGACCTGTTGACTGCTCCCGTGGCCTGCACCTACCTGCACAATGATGCTTTCCCGGCCAATCACCCGCTGCATGTAGGTCCGATAGGCTATATGGGATCCAAAGCGGCTATGAATACCCTGGCTGAGGCTGATGTCATCCTGGCCCTGGGAACCAGACTATCCGTTTTCGGAACCCTGCCCCAGTATGATATAAACTACTTCCCGGAGACCGCCAAGATTATTCAAGTGGACATCAACCCGCTTAATATCGCCAGAACCCATCCGATAGAAGTGGGTATCATTGGGGATGCCAAAGCTGCTGCCATTGAAATCCTGAAGCTGCTCCAGGCCAAAGTGGGAGATCGCAAGCCGGATGAAGCTCGTTTGAAGGAAGTAGCTGACCGCAAAGCCGCCTGGAACAAGGAAATCGAAGAGTTGGCTATGGTTCCCGGTAATCCTATCAACCCCAGGAGAGTGCTGTTTGAATTGGCCAAAGTTATGCCGGAAGACGCCATTCTGGCCACCGATATCGGCAATGTTGCCTCCACGGCCAACAGCTATTTTAATTTCAACAAAGGCAGGCAGCATATTGCCGCCTTGACTTTCGGCAATACAGGATTCTCTTATCCTGCTGCTCTGGGAGCCAAATTAGGCCGCCCCGAAGCACCTGTCTTCAATATTGTTGGCGATGGCGCCTGGGGAATGAGCCTGCATGAAGTAAGTACTGCAGTTCAGGAAAACATTCCGGTAGTTGCCTGTGTATTCCATAACACTGCCTGGTGTGCAGAAAAGAAAAACCAGATTGACTTCTACAACAACCGGTTCTATGGCGTAGATATCGAAGCTCCCAACTTTGCTGAAGTGGCTAAAGTTATGGGTGCCTATGGAGCCACTGTTGACCGGGCTGAAGATGTAGGTGATGCCTTCCTGGCAGCTATTAAATCAGGACGTCCGGCGGTTCTACAGTTTGAAGTTGACGGAACCCAGCTGGCACCGCCCTTCAGAAAGGATGCCCTCTCTCTACCAGTAAGGTATTTAGACAAGTACAAGCATCTTGATTATAGAAATTGGTAGATTCGCAGCAGAAATTACAACCCGTTGGTGCCGGTACCCGCTTATGGGTAACGGCACCAACAACATACTGGACTAAACATGCTAACTGCCTTTACCTAATGAAAGAAGGTATGTGAAATGGCCAGAGATTTTAAGGACAAGGTTGTGGTTGTAACCGGTGCTGCCTCAGGGCTGGGCTATGCTCTTTGCAAACGCTTTGCTCAAGCAGGCGCCAAAATAGCTGGCCTCGATAAGGATGCCAAGGGCTTGGAAATATTGGCTGAAGAACTGAAAACTATGGGAGCTTCTGCCAATACTTTCGTGTGTGATGTGACCGATGAAGCGGCAGTAAATGATACCATGGGCCAGGTTGTAGATAAAATGGGCGATATATATGTACTGATTAATAATGCCGGAGTATCACACGTAAGCTTGTTTCAGAAAACCAAGGCTTCTGTACTTAAAACGGTTATCGATATAAGTCTCTTCGGTACTATTTACTGCACCAAAGCCGCCATTGACAGTATAGTAAGGACCCAGGGAACGATTATAGGAATCGCCAGTGTGGCTGGATATGCCCCTCTGGCAGGCAGAACTGGCTATGCAGCCGCCAAACACGGAATGGCCGGTTTTTTGAATACTCTGCGAACAGAAGTAGCCAGGAGCGGAGTCCAGGTTCTGCTGGTATTTGCCACCTATATTAAGACCAACCTGGGAAAGAACAATTTGAGTGCTGATGGAACACCTATGAGTAAAGAAAGGCCAACTTCTGGAAATGTATTGATGCCAGATGATGCAGCAGACAGTATTTTCAATGCGGCAGCCCAGGAAGAAAGACAGTTACTGCTGGGTGAAACGGCTCAGGCATCCTGGGATCTATATCACAGTGACCCGGTAGCCTATGAGGAAATCATGCTTTCATTAAATGAGTATGTGTTCGATTTGTAGAAGCAGAAGATAATTGCCAGCCCCCCAAAACGAAGAAATACCTTCTTCCAATTGGCCGAACTGTTAGATGAAGTGGGGGGCTATAGCAATAAAAGCATATGGGTGCTGTTTCCAATGGGGAAATGATGATCCTTGCTCGATAGGTGCGCTCTTTACTCCTAATAGATGTGACCCAATTATCAGCGACTGGACCGCTGGTGTGATTCTGCAGATGCCAGCAGGGTGATCATTTCAGCCAAGGTACTGCTGATTTCTTCAAGATTTACACTGCCGGGCTCCACCAGAATCTGCAGCGCCAGACCGTCAATAATGGCTAAAAGCATAGCCCCCAAAGCTGATGAATATACCGGATCGGTAATACCAAATACCGTTTCTAGATCATCAGCAATAACCTTACGCCAGTAGCGCTTCCTTTCTAAAAACTTCTGGTTGATGTTCTCATTGCCTTGAATGCCTTCTTGCAGCAGATATAGATCCAGACGAGTGATATCGAGATCATTGGTAAACTGTTCAAAAATCATTTTTAGTATTTGGGCAGGGTTGTTATTCTTCAGGTGCTGGGGTAAGTGAGCTTTGGCTATATCCACCAGATTGGTAAAGTGATCGGCTAAAATGTCATTTACCAAATCATCTTTGCTGGCAAAATGATAGAACAAAGTGCCTTTACTGATTCCTACAGCGCGAGCTATATCTGCCAGGCTGGTTTTCTTAATGCCCTTTTCAGCCATAAGTATCCGTGCTGCCGCTAATATTTTTTCCCTGTTGTTATTATCGTGGCTCACTGCCGAACCTCCTGTGCAATACGAAAATTAGTGGCTTAAGTTTACCATTGCCGGTTTTAGTCAGCAATGATCGCAAGTCGTATCTACCTTAAGCATAGGATTTAACACAATATCCACAGCCATTCTTATTATAAGTTTTACCCCTGGTTTTGCAAGGTTTAGCTGCAAAATTGCAGGACGATTTTATTGATAGGAAACTTCAATCGTCACTATTAAAACACCCTATTTTACAAAGCCGGTGGAGTTTCTTAAAGTGAAAATAGAGTTACAGTAGGCGATTTAACAATCCAGAGGGAGGGAGACGGGTTTGATTTTAGGGCTTTCATTTTATATGGCTGTGATACTGTTCATTGGCTTATCTGTCTACCAAGTCATTAAATTCGCGAAAATGCCCTTGCATGGCAGAATGGAATTATATCCGGTACCCCAGGAAAAAGGCCGGCATACCTATGGTGGTTCATATATGGAAGAACCTGAGTGGTGGCGTAAATCTCGCCAGATTTCCAAGGCTGCCGAAATTACCGATATGCTCAAAGAAATGCTGTTTATTAAAAAGCTCTTCGACAACCATAGATCCCTGTGGTGGCTGTCCTATTCATTTCATCTGGGAATCTATGTATTGATAATCTGGACCATTTTACTGATCATAGGAGCTCTGACTGAACTGTCCGGTATACCTGTGAGCGCTTCTGTTTCCTTTTGGATGGCCCTGCTTTATTATCTTACCGTTGTAACCGGTATAATTGGCTTTACCATCACTACCGTGGGTGTATTCCTGCTCCTGGTACGGCGCATTTTTGATCCGGTACTGAAAAAATATACTACCCCTCAGGAATACTTCAATTTACTGCTTCTTTTGGCCACTCTATTAACCGGGATAGTGGTCTGGACCCCCGACCTTTCCTTTGCTTCAGCCCGGCAGATTATGGCTCAGATCTTAACCCTTTCGGTGATTCCCAATGTGATGCTGGTTATCCATTTGGTTTTAGCGGAGGTCATGTTTATTTATATACCTCCCAGCAAGATGGGCCACTATGTAGGCAAATATTTTACTTATCATAAGATCCTGTGGGATAACGAACCTAACTTGGCCGGCAGTCCGGTTGAGAGCAGGGTCAAGGCTGCTCTAGCTACCCAGGCCAAGACTTCCTGGGGAGCCTCGCATATCCAAACTTCTCAAGCACCAGAAGCTTAAAGGGAAAGGAGTGGAAAAGGTGAATCGAAAAGATTTGAGACCCAAAGATTTAGGAAAATCACAGGAACAACTGATCCAGCTCGATAACCTGATGCCTTTGAGCTTCCCATATGATCAGCCGGAAATGGAACCGGCCTTTCCGGATGTTAAGCCGGAATGGAAGGATAAATATTGCACTTCTCTGGACGGTTGTGTAGCCCTGGATACTCTCCAGCGTCCCCAGAATGAAGCTGAGGAGAAAGAGTTGGTGCAAAAATTCTTAAATGGGCTGGAAAAGGCGTTTTCCGATGCCAACACCGGAGTATTGCAGCCCCTGAAGTTGGCTGTTGATTATTGTGCCAAGTGCAACACTTGCTCTGATGCCTGCCATATTTACAAGGCTTCTGGTGATAACGAACTTTATCGCCCCATTTTCCGGGCAGAAGCCTTCCGGAAGATATACAAGAATCATTTTACGCCCGGCGGTAAACTGTATAAGCGCTTTATCGGTGCTGATATGGACTTAAACTGGGAAACGGTGGCCAGACTAGGAGAACTGGCTTATCGCTGCAATCTATGCCGCCGCTGTGCCCAAGTCTGCCCATTGGGCTTGGATAATTCCCTGTTTGCCAAAGAAATAAGAAAGATATTCAGTCAGGAGATGGGGATCGCCCCTACACCCTTGCATGAGAAGGGTAGCATGCTGCAGTTAAAAACTGGTTCTTCCACCGGCATTGGCAAAGCTGCCTTCGTGGATATGGTGGAGTTCCTGGAAGAGGATATCGAGGACCGGATTGGGCGTAAAATAAAGATTCCTATTGATAAACAGGGTGCCGATATTTTATTGATACACAATGCCGGAGAATTTGTAGCCTGGCCGGAAAACCCGGCAGCTTTTGCGATCCTTTTTGATGAAGCGGGAGTCGACTGGACCCTCAGCAGTTCCATGATGGGATATGACAGTGTCAACTATGGCATTTGGTATGACGATACCCAGGCCAAGAAAATAATTCAACAGCAAATGCGGGCTGCCAGGGAACTGGGGGTCAGGCGCATTGTGATTGGCGAGTGCGGACATGCCCATAAGGCAGCTGGACTAGTTGCTGACCGGATGCTTTCAGCCGAAGAAAAAATTCCGGTGGAAAGCTGGATACCAGTCATGTGGGAACTGGTCAAAACCGGACGGCTAAAATTTGATCCCAGCAAAAACAATTTCCCGGTGACCCTGCACGACCCCTGTAACATTGTCAGGCAGATGGGGATTGTTCAGCCCCAGCGTGAGATTTTGAAAGTTATTGCTCCTCAATTTCGCGAAATGGAACCTCACGGTGTAGACAACTACTGCTGCGGGGGCGGGAGCGGTTTTGCCATAATGCACAGCCCCAACTTCGAACATTTCCGGAATAAAGTCAGTTCCCGCATGAAATTTGATCAGATTCTTAGAGCTTTCTCGGATACCATAGCTGACAACTCCATACCCAAATATGTATGTGCTCCCTGTTCCAATTGTAAAGGGAGCATGCGGGAGATATTTAAGTACTACCAAGTTACAGCCAAGTTTAACATGCAGTACGGGGGCTTGGTGGAACTAATGGTCAACGCTTTGACCAGTTTGAACCAGCCCTATCTGGAGTTTTTGGAAGGATAATAGATAATTTATATCGTCCTGCAGAAATGCAGCTGGTTCTCAATCAGGCGGTCTGCCCTGAAGGTGTCATATCCACCTGACTGCAATAATAGTTTCTGATAATACGATTAGGTATTGGTATTTTACAGTCTTTTGGTTCAGTGATTAAGGTTTAAATAGGGAAATAAAAATCGTTTACAGGTTTTCTATATGACGCGGATAGATACCGTATTCGAGGAGGTGTAACAATCAAGTGTTTATAGTTTCCATCGATGAGGACATTTGCGAAGGATGCGAATTGTGTGTTGAAGGCTGTCCGGCACGTATACTGGGTTTTAATGGGGAAAAGGCTTTCGTATCTGGAGATGAAACAGAGTGTATGGGCTGCGAGGCTTGTATTTCCGTTTGTGAAAGCGGAGCTATTTCGATTATGGAAGTATAGGTTTTATCATGATTAGCCTAAAGGAGGATTGTCATGCCGGAAGACAGGAAAACACCTCAATTGGATGAGCTGGAAAAGGGTCCCTGGCCAAGTTTTGTTACGGAAATGAAAAGGGCTGCAGCTAAGAATCCAGCAGCCGATGATTTGTTAGGTCTGCTGGAACGTTCCTATGAGGACAAGATTGGACACTGGAAGCACGGCGGTATTGTTGGAGTAAGGGGTTATGGCGGAGGAGTCATAGGCCGCTATACCGATCTGCCGGAGGAGTTTCCTCATCTTAAGGAATTTCACACTATGCGGGTTAACCATCCCAGCGGCTGGTTTTACACCACTGATGCCCTGCGTACCATCTGCGACATTTGGGAAAAACATGGCAGCGGTCTGACCAACTTCCATGGCTCCACCGGGGACATTATTATGCTGGGAACCACCACCGATGAATTACAACCCACTTTTGATGAATTCAGCGAAGCCGGCTTTGATCTGGGAGGATCAGGTTCCGATTTGAGATCCCCCAGCTGCTGTGTAGGTCCGGCTCGCTGTGAGTACGCTTGCTTCGATACTCTGGATATGTGTTATGACCTTACCCATGAATTCCAGGATGAACTGCATCGTCCTATGTGGCCTTATAAGTTCAAAATTAAAATGTCGGGATGCGCCAATGACTGTGTAGCAGCTATTGCCCGGGCAGATTGTTCGGTTATTGGTACCTGGCGTGACACAATCATTATCGATCAAGATGAAGTCAAGGCCTACGCTGAGAGCGGACTGAACATTCAGCGGGCGGTATGCGACAAGTGTCCCACCCGGGCTCTGGAATTCAATGCTGAAACCAAGGAACTTACTGTTATTCCTGAAGACTGCTCCCGCTGCATGCACTGCATTAACATGATGCCCAAAGCCATTCAGCCAGGCAAGGAGAAGGGAGCCACCATTCTCCTGGGCGGGAAATCCACCATCGTAAAATCAGCCTTTATGTCCTGGGTCATAGTTCCCTTTATGAAAATGGAACCGCCCTATACCGAGTTTAAGGATTTGATCCGCCGTATATGGGATTGGTGGGATGAAAACGGTAAAACTCGTGAAAGGTTGGGTGAATTGATTTACCGGGTAGGTATGGGAACATTCCTGCGGGAAGTGGGTCTGCCACCGGTACCGCAAATGGTTTTCCGGCCGCGGGCCAATCCCTATGTATTCTGGCAAGAGGATGAAATCAAAAAATAGAGGACTCTTTTAAACCGGTTCAAGGGCAAGAGTCAACTACTGATAAGAGGTGAAGATTAATGGCTAAAATTGATATTGGGCCTCCTGATTATCGAAAATTCCTTCCACCTGTAATCAAAGAGAATTACGGGAAATGGAAATACCATGAATTGGTAAGACCCGGAGTTCTTAAACATGTGGCCCAATCAGGGGCTGAATTATACACAATCCGGGTAGGTTCACCCCGCCTGGTAAGTGTTGATTTTATCCGTGATATCTGCGATATAGCCGATCAGTATTGTAAAGGGTATTTGCGTTTTACCAGCCGTAATAATATTGAGTTTCTCACGGATGATGCTGCCATGGTCGAGCCTTTAATAGAAGCCTGCCGGGCCAAAGGACTGCCGGTGGGCGGAACCGGGCGCTCTCTCAGCAACATCGTTCATACTCAGGGATGGATACACTGCCATACTCCTGCTTCCGATGCCTCAGGAATCGTAAAGGCGGTCATGGATGATCTCTACGAGTACTTTGGACGGGACGATCTGCCCGCCAAATTAAGAATCGCTATGGCCTGCTGCTTAAATATGTGCGGTGCCGTACACTGCAGTGACATAGCTATTCTTGGCGTACACCGGACACCTCCGGTTATTAATCACGAAATCATTCAAAAGGGTGCTGAAATACCCAGTCTGGTAGCTTGCTGTCCTACCGGAGCCATTCGGCCCGATCCCAAGAATAAGAGTGTGGCGGTCAAGGAAGAAAAATGCATGTACTGCGGTAACTGCTTTACCATGTCTCCGGGAATGCAGATCCTTGATGCACAAAATGACGGCATTGCTATTCTGGTGGGGGGCAAGGTCTCCAATGCCCGTTCAGCCCCCAGCTTCTCACGGTTAGTAATTCCGTTTCTGCCGAACAACCCGCCGCGGTGGCCCGAAGTCACTGAAGCAGTGCGGAACATTGTGGAAACCTGGCTCACTCATGCTCGCACCGGAGAGCGTATGGGTGAATGGATTGAACGTATCGGCTGGGAAAGATTCTTTACTCTAACCAATATACCTTTTTCGGATAAATGTATTGATGATTATATCTTCTCCCGGGAGACGTTCCGTACCAGTGCAGCTTTCAAATACTAAGCAGGCCGGCTAGTACGAACCATTCGCGAGCCTCGTATATAAGAAAAAGGAGGAACGACAATGGAAAAAGGTCCTGCAAGTCCGGAAATTAAGGAGAAAGTCCTGGCTTACCTGGATACAGTGGAGAAGGCCAAAAGCAAGGATATTGCCAAGGCCATCGGGGAAAACAAAGCTGATGTAGACCTGGCTGTAAAGGAACTGGCTATGGAGGACAAGGTGGAATACCTGTATATAACTACCACCTATATAGCGCTTAAAGGCAAGGTAGGGGCTCCATAAATGAAGGATACGGAAGGACAGAGGAGTAATCTGTCTGCCCTTCCGCCCCGGCAGGTAAGCTTTTATCTGTTTTAGATCTGATAACAGGAGCAGTGCAGATGGGATACAAAATCTATAAAGCCATACAAGACAAACAGCAGTCCATTTTATCCAGGTGGGTACCAGCAGCCCTGGGTGACTTCTGTCATAATGAGCCGTTAACAGTACACCGGGGAAAAGATAGGTTTTCAGATCCGCTGGGTTATGCCATCGCCTCCAATGCCGAAGCGATCCTGCAGTGGCTGATAAATGACGAGCCGGATACCGATTTAGGCAAACCACTGGAAGCCATTTGCCGGATAAAGGCGGTCCAGGATTACCGGCCATCTGAATCTTTGCATTTTATATTTGATCTAAAGACCATTATCCGCGAGTGCTTGGCAGAGGAAATTGATGTTAGCCAATATGCCGAGGAATTATGGGAAGTTGATCGACGTATTGATGACATGGCTTTAATGGCTTTTGACCTATTTGGTGCCTGCCGCAATCAAATTTACCAACTGCAGGCAGAAGAAATTAAAAGGATGTATGGGAGAGGTTTAGGATGAAAATCTGGTCTTCTCTGTTGGCAGTACTGGCTTTAGTATTAATAGCCTGGATAGGGACAGGAGTTTTTAACTTGACCAGTGTGTTCGGGATTGTGATCCCGTACGCAGCCTTCGCCATATTATTGCTGGGAATCGTTTTCCGGGTAGTTAAATGGGCGAAATCCCCAGTTCCCTTCCGCATTCCAACCACCTGCGGGCAGCAGGAGTCTTTGCCCTGGATAAAACACGATAAGATTGAAAACCCCTCCAGCACCTGGGGGGTAGTGGGACGTATGGCTTTGGAAATCCTTCTGTTCCGCTCACTATTTCGCAATACCCAAACCGAGAAAAGAGAAGATAGACTGGGCTTCGGATCATCAAAATGGCTATGGTTTGGTAGTCTGGTGTTTCACTGGTCCATGCTGATTATCGTCCTCAGACATCTTCGCTACTTCGTATATCCGGTGCCTGCCCTGGTACAGGGGTTGGAAAAGCTGGACGGTTTTCTGCAAATAGGAGTACCGGTTTTATATTTAACTGACGTATTCGTTGTTTTGGGATTAACCTATCTCTTCCTGCGACGGGTGGTCATTCCCCAGGTGAAATACATTTCCCTGGCTGCCGATTATTTCCCTTTGTTTTTGCTGCTGGGCATTGCCACCAGCGGTATCCTGATGCGCTACGGGTTCAAGGTGGATATCGCCAGCGTGAAGGACTTCGCTATGAGCCTGGCTGCTTTAAACCCTCAGGTAATAGAAATTGGAACTATCTTTTATATTCATCTGTTTCTGGTGAGCAGTTTGGCGGCCTATTTCCCCTGGAGTAAACTGATGCACGCCGGCGGAATCTTCATGACTCCGACCAGGAATCTGGCTAACAACAGCCGGGTGGTCAGGCATATTAATCCCTGGAATTATGAGGTCAAGACCCATACTTATGCCGAGTATGAGGATGAGTACAGGGATAAGATGCGTAAAGTTGGATTGCCGCTGGAAAAGGAGTGAGGAGACATGGCCAAGTTACCAAAGAAAGAAGAATTGCTCCAGTATGAATATATAGTTCCTGCTACTGATTGGATGGATACTCCGGTAGAGTTCAAGCCGGGCACCTTCTGCTACGGAGCCAAGGGGAAAAACCTGGAAGTGGTTGATTTTCCCAATGCCCGCGACTGGTCGCCCACCGATGAGGACTGGAAACTGCCGGAGGATTGGAAAGGGACCGTCCTGGAAGGTATGGCCGATCGCCTGTCCAAGTACCGGTCATTCCGGCTTTTCATGGACATATGTGTTCGCTGTGGTGCCTGTGCTGATAAATGCCACTTTTACCTGGGTTCAGGTGACCCTAAGAACATGCCGGTTTTAAGGGCCGAACTGCTGCGGTCAGTTTACCGTCGCTATAATACTACTTCCGGCAAGCTGTTGGGCCGCCTGGCTGGGGCGCGTGATCTCACCGAGGAAGTTCTCAAAGAGTGGTGGTATTATTTCTACCAATGTACCGAATGCCGCCGCTGCTCGGTATTTTGTCCCTATGGGATAGATCAGGCGGAAATTACCATGATGGGCAGGGAACTGCTGAACCTGCTGGGATTGAACACTGACTGGATATCCGGACCAGTGGCCAATTGTTACACGAAAGGCAATCATGTGGGACTGGAACCCCAGACCATCATCAGCAATATTGAGTTCATGCTGGAAGACATTGAAACCATCACTGGCAAGGTAATTAAACCCCAATTTAACCGCAAGGGTGCTGAGATCCTTTTTGTGGCTCCCTCGGGTGATCTCTTCGCTGAGCCAGGCATTTATACTTGCATGGGTTATCTGATGCTTTTCGAACAGCTCGGATTGGACTACACCATGAGCACCTATGCTTCTGAGGGCGGAAATTTTGGCTTTTTTACTTCCAATGAGATGGCTAAAAGGCTGAATGCCAAAATCTACGCTGAAGCCAAACGACTGGGGGTTAAGTGGATACTGGGCGGAGAATGCGGCCATATGTGGCGGGTAATCAACCAGTATATGGACACCTGGAACGGGCCGGCGGACTTTTTGGAAGTACCAGTATCACCAATTACCGGTACCAAATTCACCAGCGCTGCTTCGACCAAGATGGTTCATATTACCGAGTTTACAGCTGATCTTATTTATCACAACAAAATAAAACTGGATCCCAGCCGTAATGATCACCTGCGGGTAACATTCCATGACTCCTGCAATACAGCCAGAGGTATGGGGCTTATGGAAGAACCTCGCTACATCATTAGTAAGGTCTGCAACAACTTCTACGAAATGCCGGAGGAAACTATACGGGAAAAAACCTTGTGCTGCGGAAGCGGAGCCGGATTAAACGCCGGAGAAAACATGGAACTGCGCTTGCGGGGAGGATTCCCCCGGGCCAATGCGGTTAAATATGTTCAGGAAAAACATGGCGTAAATGTGCTGGCTAATATCTGCGCTATTGACCGTGCTGCTTTCCCAGCTTTAATGGATTACTGGGTTCCTGGGGTTCAAGTTATGGGCGTTCATGAACTGCTGGGCAATGCCCTGGTCATGGACGGAGAAATCGAACGAACCATGGACCTGCGCATGCAACCACTACCTGGCAAAGGGGCGGCGAAAGATGTATAACCGCGGAAAGATTATAATTGGTCTGGTCATTTTTGGTCTTATTATTACAGCACCCTTTTTACTGAATATTGTTCAAGCCAATGAACCACCGGAAATCAGTTTGGATACCCCGGTGATTAACCAGCTCAGTGAAAAGGAGTGTGTTGAGTCAGCGGACTTTATGCGCAGCCAGCATCCACAGCTTCTGAATGATTGGCGTGATCAGGTGGTACGGGAAGGGAAGACGGTTTATGTTAGCAGTTCAGGTAAGGAATACGAGATGAGTCTGGACAACAGCTGCTTGCAGTGCCATTCCAATCGAAGTGAATTTTGTGATGCTTGTCATGCCTATACGTCGGTGGACCCATACTGCTGGGATTGTCATGGTGGAGGTATTGCGAAATGAACAGACGGGACTTTATTAAATTAATGGCATCGCTGGGCATTGGCAGCGCACTGGTATTGGAAGGAATAGATAAGATAGAGGCGGCAGCGGATAGAGTCACTGACAGCAAAGCGCTCCAAGCCAAGCACTGGGGAATGGTGATTGATGTCAGCAAATTTAAAACCGCGGAGGACTTTCAGCAGGTCGCCGCAGCTTGCCATCAGTATCACAATGTGCCGGAGATTGGTAATCCCCAGCATGAAGTTAAATGGATCTGGCAGGAAGACTTTGAACATACCTTTGCAGAACTGGAAAGTGAGTATCTCAGTGACAAAGTTCAGCATATGCAGTTCCCGGTTTTATGCAATCACTGCGAAAACCCAGCCTGTGTACGGGTATGTCCGACCAAGGCTACTTTCAAGCGTGCGGACGGGATAGTAGCCATGGATTACCACCGCTGCATCGGCTGCAGGTATTGTATGGCAGCCTGTCCGTATGGGGCCAGAAGTTTTAATTTCTTCGATCCCCGCTCCTATATTGATCAGATAAACAGTGCGGTTCCTACCCGGACTAAAGGGGTAGTGGAGAAATGCACTTTTTGTATGGAAAGGTTGGATAAGGGACAGCAGCCGGTGTGTGTGGAAGCTTCCGGCGGAGCTATTATGTTTGGCGACCTGGATAACCCTAACTCCTCAGTCCGGCAGGTTCTGAAAGACAATTTCTTTATTCGCCGCAAAGTAGAGCTGGGAACCGGACCTAGTGTGTATTACATCATCGGAGGAGGCGGAGCAAGTGCTTGAGAAGGCTTTATATGGAAGTAAACGCTATTATGCCTGGGTAGGACTATTGCTAATCCTGTCTGTCATTGGTCTGGCTGCCTATCTCAAGCAGTTTAATTACGGCTTAGGTGTCACCGGTTTAAGCCGTGACGTAAGCTGGGGGCTGTATATATCGCAGTTTACCTTTATGGTAGGGGTAGCTGCCTCGGCGGTTATGGTAGCCATTCCTTATTACCTGCACGATTATAAAACCTTTGGGAAAATAGTGATTTTAGGAGAGTTTCTGGCAGTAGCAGCGGTAATAGTATGTATCCTGTTCATATTTGTGGACCTGGGACAGCCCACTCGTTTACTAAACATAATCCTGCATCCTACTCCCAGTTCTATAATGTTTTGGGATATGTGCGTGTTAACCGGCTACCTATTGCTGAATTTTATTATTGGTTGGACCGTATTGGGGTATGAGAAAAAGGGTTTCCCTGCTCCCCGCTGGGTAAAGATACTGACCTACATTGCTATTCCCTGGGCTGTCAGCATTCATACGGTTACTGCCTTTCTTTATGCAGGATTGCCGGGAAAAGCTTACTGGTTAACGGCTATTATGGCCGCACGGTTCCTGGCTTCGGCTTTTGCAGCAGGCCCGGCTCTGCTGATCATTCTCTGCATCATACTGCGCAAATGGACCTCTTTTAAAACTTCCAACCGGGCTATCCAGTCCCTGGCTACCATAGTTGTCTATGCCATGATAGCCAATGTCTTCTTCTTCCTGTTGGAGGTTTTCACCGCCTTCTACAGCAACATTCCAGGACACATAGTTACTCTGCAGTACTTGTTCGCCGGCGTGGATGGTTATAGCAATCTGGTTCCTATCATGTGGATTGCTGCAATCCTGGCCTTTTTAGGAATTATTTTGTTGCTGATTCCTCAGGTGCGTCGTAATGAGAAGGGTCTGATCCTGGCTCTGCTATCCGTTTTCGTGGCTGCCTGGCTGGATAAGGGCATAGGTTTGGTCCTAGGAGGATTTGTCCCCAATGCTCTTGGTCATATTACTGAGTATATACCCACGGTAACCGAGTTAATCATAATCATGGGTGTTTACGCTATTGGTTTGCTGGTACTGACTGTTCTGTTCAAAGTGGTGATTGGGGTCCGGGAGCAGGGTATGGTTGGCAATCATAGCGAAGGGTTTTGAGATAAAACGTAAATTGTGCTAGGGCTGAAATCAGCCTGCTAGCATGATTAATAAATCAACAATAAATCAAAAGGAGGAATATCATGCCAGAATTAAAAGTTGGAGATCGTGTGATATTGCTTGATGAAGATGGTTTTCTAGACAATGCCGCGGATTGGGATGAGGAAGTGGCCGCTGTTCTGGCTCAAACCGAGGAGGTAGAATTAACCGAGGAACATTGGAAGATTATAAACTATCTTCGTCAATACTATGCCGATTTTGGTGTAGCTCCCATGGTAAGAAAGCTGTTAAAGGATACCGGGAAGACTCAAGCGGAGATTTATGATCTATTTCCCAGCGGCCCCGGTAAAGGCGCCTGCAAGATAGCGGGATTACCAAAACCCACAGGTTGCGTATAGAGAAGGACCAGCCACTGAAAATTATTAAGACTTATGAACTCTGGGAAAATAGAGTCTTCTATTTTGTACACCTGGGATGTAATCAAAAACATTACTCAGATGTATGGGAATGCTGGCATATAGTATTTGGCACAAAGTTTTGTCGGGTTGATTGACAAAGGCTTTCCCCATATGGGGGAGGCCTTTTGTTCGCAGGGGGGTAATAGGGGGGAGATTTTAATACCAGTGGGCCCAGACCACTTTTTACTCCCATTCCCCATCCAAGGTCAGGATATGACCAATTGCCCTTTTGAGTTACCACTAATAACCTTTAAACTAGTCAGCAAAAACAGGTAAAATTGATAGTAAGGACAGCACTTAATTGGGTCCAAAAGGGTGGGATTAAATGTACAATCAGGATTTTATTGTTTTTAAAGCAGTTGCCGAGACAAAAAATATTACTCTGGCAGCCAAGCAACTGCACATCAGTCAACCCGCGGTCAGCCTGCAGATTCAAAATATCGAGAATTACTATGGGACCAAATTCTTTGAGCGCAGTAATCGAGGGGTAACTCTGACCAAAGCCGGTATTATCTTTTACGACTATGTATGCAAAATGCTGGAGATGACGAAGAACGTCCAAGAGGAACTCAATGAACTGGTGGAAGATCATCATGAAGAAGTGAAGATAGGAGCTACCCTGACTATTGGTGAGTATATTCTTCCCAATATATTGGCCTATTTGTACAAAATGCGGCCGGATATTGACTTTAAGGTAACCATTGCCAACACGGAGAATATTACTCGGGATATATTGGAAAGAAAATATCGTATTGGTCTAGTAGAAGGACCGGTACCTCAAAGCAAAGATTTGGAAATTGAGAACTTTTGGCACGATGAGTTAGTTGTGGTCGTGCCATATCATCATCCCTGGGCGCAAAAGGGCAGTGTTACTCTCAATGACCTGCGTAAAGCCAAAATGATTCTGCGGGAGGTTGGATCGGGAACCCGCAGTATATTTGAATTATTTTTAGCAGAAAAAGGATTGGCGCTGTCAGACCTTAATATAACCATGGAACTGGGAAGTACCCAATCTATCAAACAGGTAGTGGCTGCCGGTCTGGGGGTTACAGTAATCTCAGCCTTAACGGTGCGTAAAGAATGTGAGGAGGAGATCCTTAAAGCAGTCAAAATCCAGGATTGCTATATGGGAAGACCCCTGAACATACTTACTAACGCCAATAATGCTAAAACCAAAGCAGAACGTTTTCTAATTGATTTTCTTCATAATAAAGAACTGTTGGAGAAGGTTGTCAATAACGAATGTTAAAGGCATTTGGATAGCGGGCGGGAAGGGTCTTACTGAGACAGGCTTCCCGCTTTGTTGATATATACACAGATATAACAGCCATAGGTTATCAATTATAGTGATAATAACATTATCATATTTTACTTAATATAAGAGGAATGTTACATTTCGATTAGAGGATAGTGGCCGTTCTAGATAATCAGTCAATATGGTAATCAAAATAATATGAGCCGAGGTGACATCATGAGACTGGCCATTGGGGCACCCCAGGGTCGTTCGGGTAAAACCACTGTGACGCTGGGACTTATTCTCGCTTTACGGCATAAGGGTTTGACAGTACAGCCATTCAAAAAGGGACCGGATTTCATAGATCCCAGTTGGCTTAGCCTGGTAGCGGGAAGAGAGTGCCGTAATCTGGATCTGTACTTTCTGGATAAAGAAAAACTAGCCCATCATTTTTATACCAGCTGCCAAGAAGCTGATATTGCCGTAATCGAGGGGGCTATGGGCCTTTATGATGGCTTGGATTTTGAGGGAAGTGACAGTACGGCGGCTGTGGCCCATGCTGTTGATGCTCCCATAATTCTGGTTATCGATGCCACCCGCATGACCAGAAGTGCGGCTGCTTTAGTAAAGGGGTTTGCCAACTTTGAAGAGAGTACCAGGATTTCAGGTGTTATTTTAAATAAAGTAGCCCGTCCTCGCCATGAAGCTATGCTGCGAAAATCCATTGAAGGCTACACCGGGATACCAGTGGTAGGTTCTATTCCCAAGCAAAAGAATTTGGTAATAGCCGATCGTCACCTAGGCCTAATACCGGCAGCGGAGATGGAAAGAACTTTTGAAATAATGGAATTCCTGCAAAGAGCGGTAAGTGACAGTACCGACCTGGATATGGTAATAAATATCGCCAGAAGTTCCGGACCCCTGCCAGTGATGGAAAAAGAAGAACTCCATACAGCCAAGAAGGCCAGAATTGGTGTAATACGGGACAAAGTCTTCAGCTTTTATTATCCAGAAAACTTAGAGGCGTTAAGTTTAGCGGGAGCCGAATTGGTGTATGTAGACAGCCTTCAGCAGGAAAGCTTACCTGATGTGGATGGTTTGTACATCGGAGGTGGTTTCCCCGAGGTATTTGGAGCGCAATTGGAGCAAAACACAGGCCTGCGAATTTCCATACGCAAGGCGGCCGCCATGGGGATGCCCATTTACGCTGAATGTGGGGGATTGATGTATTTAGCCCGCAAGCTGCATTATGAAGGGCACAGTTATGAAATGTGCGGTGTGTTGCCCTGTGACACGAAAATGTCTGGGCAACCAAAAGGCCATGGCTACTCAGCTATGAGCACCATTGCTTCTAACTACCTGTTCCCTGTGGGAACTGTGGTTAGAGGACATGAGTTTCATCATTCCCAGATTTGCAACTATAACCCTAGAGAAATTCAAAACATTTTTCAGGTACAAAGAGGATATGGCTTGAATGGCAAAATAGATGGCATCATCCATCGCAATACTATTGCTTCCTACAATCACATTTATGCTGGGGCGCATCCCGAATGGGCTGTTAATTTTGTAGCCAAGGCCAGTGGCCAGGAGGCAGCTAAAACTACCATACCCAGTTAAACCAGGGATAGTTATCTTATATTAGTTTTAAACGCAGTTTTCTGGCTATTATCAGCATATTCTCTGAAAAGGCCGGACCGAGAATATTATTTCCAACTGACTGATAAATGGGTATGGACCGATATGAAGCTACAATAAATACAAAACAGGAGGGAAAGTATATGCGGATACACCATGTGGGAATCTGTGTGCCGGATGTGGAAAAAGCTCTTGACTTTTATACCAGGGTGCTGGGCTTTAAGCAGGAGGAGACCATTAACCTGGGGGGTGTCAATTACTATTTTGTGAGTGATGGCAACATCAGCATAGAAATAGAATTATCTCGCAACCCAGGCAGTAATCCTCATGATAATGGCATCGGACACATTGCCCTGGCTGTGGATGACTTAGAAGCTATAGCTGAAAGACTGCGGCAGGAGCAAATAACCTTTTTAGTTCCCCCTTCCCAATTCAGACCCGACCGGAAGATAGCTTTTATCGAAGATCCCCAGGGCATTCGCTTGCAATTAATAGAATTCCTGGAATAACAGGGCCTATTGTTCACTATAAGCGGATTGATGGGGAGGTAGACTTAGATGCGGTCCACTATATTACTGGATCATGAAGAAAGAGTGAACAACAGTCTATTCTACATTTTTTCCCTAGCATCATTGGCCTTTTTCTTATTAATAGTATTAGTATTACATGTACCTATAACCAGAAGTGCCAGTATTCTGCTAGGTGTAGTAGCAGCACTATTGGCTCGTTTGCTTAGTAAAGGAAAATACAGACATCTTCAGAAGTATCTTTACATATTGGTAATGTCTGCTTTAATAACTGCCATATTTATCGCTCTGGACCAGGCTAACCGCGGAGTAGTTTTTCTTCCTTTCATTATCCTCATTGCCGCAGCCATGTATTATAACACCAGATTGGTGGCTTTTTATGTGAGCGTTACCTTTCTTTTTAATGGATTGGGTTTTGCGATAGCCAAGGGAGCTTATCTAGCCAATTACCCGGCTTCATTCTGGTTATTCTGCCCACTGCTTTTCATTGTAGCTGCTGTTATGGCCATGTTCCTGGTACACAAGGCCAGCCAGCTTATTATGTTAACTGCCGCTAAGCAGAAGGAAGCAGATGAGCTGACTACCATGTTAGGTGAGACCTTGAACAATGTATCGGTTCATACCGAATCAAATCTCGGCATTAGCGAGGATTTGGCAGCAAGAAGCCAAGACATCACTACCTTAATGGCTGGTATAGCCAAGCAAACCTATTTCATTGCTAGCGCTATGGAGGAATTATCAGCTTCTGCCCAACAGATTTATGCTTCCAGTGAAGAAGCCGAGGATATGCTGGGTGCAATAAAAAAGGAAGTGGATAAGGCGCAAACTGAGGCTAGGCAGATTGATGAACGGGCTGAGGAAATATTAAACAGAGCAACTGAATCAAGACAGGCAACCATGCAGCTTTTCGAAAGTATTCATAGAGATGTTGATCAGGCTATCGCCGACAGCGGGGCAGTAGAAGAAATATCTGCATTAGCCGGGCAAATTTCAGATATAGCCAATCAGACTAACCTGCTGGCTTTAAATGCCGCTATCGAAGCTGCCCGGGCTGGAGAACACGGTCGGGGGTTTGCCGTGGTAGCACAGGAAGTTGGAGCTCTGGCCGAAAAATCAGCCGTGGCTGTTCAGCATATACAGGGTATGAACCAGCAGGTTTACCAAGTCATGCATCGTCTAATCGACCAATGCCACAATTTGCTGCGTTTTGTGAGTGAAGATGTAACCAGGGACCAGAAGATTTTGGAAGACGTAGGGCAAGCCTACAAAGGAGATGGTGAAAGTATCTATACTTTAACTGAAATGCTGCAGAATAGCTTTATGTCTTTATCCAACGCGATGCAGAATATTGTCAAGAGTATAGAGACAACCGCTGCCACCATTGAAAAAACTTCTGTTCAATCGAGAGAAATTGCAACAAGCAGTGAGGAAAGCTCTCAGGCGGCAGAAAAAATAGCCACTTTAGCTCAACACATGCAAGAAAGTACCCGCCAGTTAAACCAGCTGATGAGCGGCCTCCAGCTATCCTCCTATCCTTCCTGAACCCAGATAGATCAACTGTATATACTATATAACTGCTTAAACGCCTGTACAATTACAGGCGTTTCAGACTGTCAAAGAAGTCTATTAATGGTTAGAAGTTCGAGATTGCCACGCCCCTCCAGGGCTCGCAATGACACATAAGATGGCCTTCTGGTATGTCATCGGCCGTTCCGGCACTGCTGATGTTCGCTGTCGCTCACGGCTAATGTTGCGAGGAGCGTAGCGACGTG
>JAKPGY010000142.1 GCA_029550685.1 Bacillota bacterium | reverse complement strand
AAATATCTTGAATCCAGCGAGGCAGGACGGCCATGGATTATTCCGGCAGAGTTATTAGAAGTGGAGCAGGTGAAGCCGCTTTCATTGAAAGACATTGCTATCAACGAAGCGGTAGAGATTGACAAAAAGACAGTAGCTGGCATATTTGGTGTGCCTGCTTTCTTTTTGGGTGTTGGGGAGTACAGCAAAGATGAGTACAACAATTTCATTAACTCCACTATCCTGCCGCTTGCTAAGAGCATAGAGCAGGAACTGACCAGGAAGCTACTTTGGAGCCCGGACCTGTATTTCAAGTTCAATCCTCGCTCTTTGTATGCTTACGACATCAAAGAACTTGCAGACATGGGGAGCAACTTATATGTGAGGGGGATCATGACGGGCAACGAGGTAAGGGATCTGCTAGGCATGAGCCCGAGAGAAGGGTTGTCCGAACTGGTTATTCTTGAAAACTATATTCCGCTGGGCATGATCGGCGACCAGAAGAAACTTATTCAGGGGGGTGACGACGATGGACAGGAAGATTAGGCAGACCCGTAGCGTACAAACCGAGCTGCAGACCAGAGCAGAGCCGGATGCCCAGGATATGTATATCGAAGGTTATTTTGCAGTTTTTGGTCAGGAGACAGAACTCTGGCCGGGAGCATATGAGGAGATAGCACCTGGAGCATTTGATGAAACCTTGGGGAACGATATCCGGGCACTCATAAACCACGATACAACATTGGTGTTAGGCAGAAACAAAGCAGGGACGCTGGAGCTAAAGGCTGACAGCTATGGCTTATGGGCCCGAATAAAAATCAATCCGAACGACACCGATGCGGTTAACCTTTATGAGCGCGTCAAACGGGGTGATGTAGACCAGTGCAGCTTTGGCTTCAATATTATCGAGGAGGGAAAAGAGTGGCGGGAAGATGGCACTGTTAAATGGCGATTGATAAAGGTGGACCTGCACGAAGTTAGTATTTGCACCTTCCCGGCTTATGAAGACACCGGGGTACAGGCCCGAAAGGCTGAAGTTGAACAGCACCGGCAAAGGCTTCTTGAGGCCAAGAAAAATAAGTTAAGGGAGAGGATGAGAAGATGCTTAAGCAGTTAATGATTTCCAAAAAAATTGAGCAGCGCAAAGCTGTGTTGGCAGAG
>JAKPGY010000133.1 GCA_029550685.1 Bacillota bacterium | reverse complement strand
GGAGATAATTATGAGATGGCTTTTCTAGTGGATGAGGAATTCCAGGGCAAAGGCATAGCCACTTATCTGGCGGAATTTCTAATAATGATCGCTAGAGAAAGAGGAGTTAAAAAGCTCAGTGCCCTGGTTTTGGCTCAGAATACCATGATGCTGGCAGTGTTTGATAAACTTTCCGTCAAACCCGTAAAACATTTTGACGGGGATACCATTGAGTTGGAATTTCATCTGTAACCAGACGGGAACGTTTTGCTGTACTATTATTCTGAATCAGAGTAGGAGAGATCAGACCGTGAATAAGCAACCTCGAGTGCCAAGCATTTATTAAAAAAAGAATTAAAAAAATTGAATCACAAATACTAAACAAGCCGGGGAAATCTCCGGCTTATTTTATCTACTGAATAATTCAGGGAGGTGGCTATATATAAATGAAAGAAAAATCATCAGCAAACCTAACCGATACTGTTGAGCATCTAAAGTTTGAAGTTGCTCAGGAGTATGGTCTGAATCGAAAAAACGACAAAAAATCCAAGAAAAATATTAAAAACTCTTGAAATAACTTCTAGGCATAGATGATTTGGCTGAGGACACAATAAGACTACCAACAGAAAAGGAGGTGAAAGTATAATGGCATCAAAGGGAGGAAGCAATCAGAACAGAATACTAGTTCCTCAAGCCCGTGCCGCAATGGACCAGTTTAAGATGGAAGCTGCCCGTGAAGTTGGGGTAAACCTGAAACAAGGTTACAATGGAGATCTGACTACCCGGCAGGCAGGTAGTATTGGTGGCCAGATGGTAAAGAAAATGATCTATGCTTATGAACAGCAGCTGAGTGGCGGATCTGCCCCTGGATTCAATGAGTTGCAAAGCCTGCAAAGCATCCAGCAGCAGAACCAGTAAAGCCCTTTAGGATAACAACAGGAATTAACTGATTTATACTAATATGAGACAAGCGGATGAGTTTTATATCCGCTTGTTTTCAATTTAAGGTCTTATCAGGTAGCGTATAATTCCAGTTGTTCTTCAGAAATTCCGGGAAATATAGAAACTGCTACTCCCATAGCCATTATTCTAGCGGTGTTTTCAATTATTTCATCTATTTCTTTAGGTGTTACCCCCAGACTACCTCCATAAAAAGACACAATTTCTTGGATGCTGTTGCGGGACCTTATCTCATCGTACATAGCGCCACTGTCCAAACAGAACTTTCTGACCGCCTGATCAGCGATTACCGCTGCATTTACAATGGTAGGGCAGCCTATAGCGATAACGGGAACACCTAAGTCTTCCTGAGTGATGGCATGACGGGCATTGCCAATTCCAGAACCGGGTTGAATGCCGGTATTAGACATTTGGATAGTAGTGCCAATACGCTCCACATTCTGTGCTGCCAAGGCATCCACGACTATTAACAAGGCTGGTTGAACACTATCCACAATGCCTTTGATTACTTCGAAAGTTTCTAAACCCGTTATACCCAGAACACCGGGCGCTATACCACAAGTTGGCCGCATGCCTTCCACTAGAGCCTGGGGAGCGTATTGATGGTAATGGCGTGTTATAGGACTGTACTCAATAAATTTAGGACCTAAAGAGTCAGGAGTGGCTCGCCAGTTGCCTAAGCCCACCAGCAATACGGTCTGTTCAGGGGACAAATCCTGTCCTACCAGCAGTTTCATACTTTTAGCCATGGCTTTTATGATTTCTTCTTTGACATAGGGATCATTAATTTTTAAGGGAGGAGATTGAATAGTTACATAAGTACCTATTGGTTTGCCAATTTTTTGGGCACCGTTTTGATTATTAATTGTAATAGTGTGTATCTTCACATTATTATCCATCTCTTCAATTTTTTCTACTACTCCCTCAATTTCTATATCTGCAACGCCGCGCACAATATCCCGGGCTTCCACAGCTAGATCCACTCTAAGATCAAAAGTCTTAATTATCTCCTGCATAGTATTCCTCCTTTGTTTTGTTTCTTAGTATGGTCACTGTTCTGGCAAAATATGCTGCATAAAAAGTAAATAAAATGGCGACTAGGAAAGTCGCCATTTTGGGGAGAGGAGAATTTTGTAAAGTTGTTGGGGAGGGTTTGTTTTTACCAGACTTTTATCTGGCTATCCATATCATTACCCGGTTAAATGGTTTCTATACCAAAAAATAAAAATTTTTTTATGCTAAAATATTAAAAGACTTAAAGGAAGAAAACTATACCCAGCGAATTTAAATGAGGGATAGAGAAAATTGCGAATTATTGCAGGTAAAGCCAAGGGAAGAAAGCTGGAAGCGCCACCTGGCATAAAAACCCGTCCCATAACCGATATGATCAAAGAAGCTTTGTTTAACATACTCAGTGCCAAGGTGCTTGACAGCATTTTCTTAGATCTCTATGCAGGAAGCGGAAGTGTGGGCATTGAGGCTCTAAGCCGTGGTGCAGCTAAAGCGGTTTTTGTAGACAACGATCATCAAGCAATTAAAGTTTTGCATCAAAACCTGGCTAAATGCGGTCTGCAGGGTGAGGTATATCGCAGTGACGTATTTGATTTCTTAAAACGTGCTGTTCGCAATAAACTTACCTTCGATATAATTTATGCTGATCCGCCTTTTACCCAGTCATCTTTGTTTGAGCGGACCTTGCACTCTTTGGATAATGATGAACTGCTCAATTCAGGGGGAGTAATAATCATAAGAGTCCCTCGCAAAAGTGAGCTAACCCCCAGACTGAATAGGATCGAACTGGAAAGAAAAAAAGCTTACGGTGAATCAACCTTATATTTTTATCGCTCGATTAAAGAGGGAGGTTCCATATGATGGAGATTTTTAGAATCCTGGACGAATTAGAGTTAATGATCAAAGACGGCAAGAAAGTTCCTTTATCAAGCGGGAAAGTTTTTATTGATCCCAATCGCTTTCTGGATCGAATTGACCGGATAAGAGCTATTCTACCTGAAGAACTGGAAACCGCTCGCTCCCTTTTAAGGGATAAAGAGCGCATTGTGCAGGAAGCTTATGCTCAGGCAGAACAGTATGTGGAACACTCTCGGGGTCAAGCGGCTAGATTACTGGATGAGAATGAGATAACCCGCAATGCTATGGAAATGGCCGATGAAATTGTAGCTCGTGCCAAAGAGTTATCACAGGAAATTCGTCAAGATGCCAATGAGTATGCGGAAGGTGTTCTTACTCATATGGAAATGGTTTTGAGGCGTGGTTTGGAAGCTATTAGTATGGGTAAGGAAGAGCTACGTCAGTCTATGGACGAATAGTTTTTGGTAGTTGCATTAGCAGGCTTATTATCATTAATACTGCGATTATTAAAAGCCCGACTACAAGTGAACACAAAGATACATACCAAGCGTCAAAGGCGTATAATATGCGATAAGTGGGCATAGCCAGTGAGGACACCATTTGACCAGGGGCTATGACCAATGTGTAACCGATCCAGGTGATGATAGCCGAAAATGTTAACTGTAAAAACCTGGACAGTAAGTAAAAAGACAGCCGTACTGGTAATCCAGCTACAATACTCATTACCTGAGCTATGATAGAAAAACCGCTGAAACCCATAATGATTGATACTGCTAATAATTTTATTAAAATCGGATCATTGGCCGCAGTAATGGTTCTGCTGCCCAGGGTGATTTCAAATAGTCCCATACTCATGCCAAAGCAAACCGGATAGGAAAAATTCATGGAACCCAGCAGCCAGCTTAAGAAATGGGCTAGGTAATCCATACCACCCCAATAGATGAGCATACGGGTCATCACGGAGAATAGGACTACAAACCCTGCTATATCTAAGAGATTGTTTACACTGACAAAAACGGCACTTGCCAGTAAATTTCCCACACCCTTTTCATCTTTACTCAACTGTTGCCAGAGATTACGGAAAGCCTGACTAGGAGAGGCAGTTTTAGTAATTGAGGTGGAACTAGAGCATCGTCCCCAGATGAAGCCAACCAGTAAATTTGCCACATAATGGGATATAGCCAGTAAATAACCTAGCTGCGGGGATGCAAACATTCCCACCCCAATAGCTCCAATAATAAACAAAGGACTGGAGTTGTTTGTAAAAGCAACTAGTCGCTCTGTTTCCTGAGCAGTTATTAGTTTTTCTTCCCATAGACGGCGGGACAGTATTGCCCCCATGGGAAATCCTGATGTATACCCCATGGCTATCACCAAAGCGCTGCAGCCGGGTAAACGGAACACAGGTCGCATAATAGGTTCTAATAATGCGCCGATTAATCCGACAAAATGAAGGCTTACCAGCAAGTCAGCCACAATGAAGAAGGGAAGCAGGGCGGGCACAAGTATTTCCACCCACAACTGGAAGCCGCTGGTTGCTGCTTGTACTGTTTCGCGGGGATTAATAGCCATGAATACGGCAAGAATTAGTATTATTAATAAAAAAAACATTGAAGAAATAGGTTTTAACAAACTACATTCTCCCAGGTCTTTTTCATAGATATATATAATAAATTAGCAGTTGATAGAATCAAACTTTTTACCAAGGGGGCCTCTGATTGAGTAATAAACCTCAGATTGCATTGGTACTCGGAGCAGGAAGTGCACGGGGATTATCTCATATCGGTGTTATTCAGGTATTGTTGGAAAATAATATCCCGTTCCATTTGCTGGTGGGTAGCAGTATGGGGGCTATGATAGGCGGTATATATGCCAGCGGTGCGGATATATATATGCTGGCTCGTATGGTTGAATACATGAATCACGGTGTTCTTTATGACGTAAATTTGCCCCGTATGGGGTTTATGGCCGGCCGAAAAATCAGTAATTTCTTAGAACTGATGACCAAGAACAAAACCTTTGCCGAGCTAGATATTCCTCTGTTAGTAGTAGCTACAGATTTGATTACTGGTGAGACAGTAGTAATAGAGGAAGGCTCAGTAGCACAGGCCATCAGGGCTAGCATATCTATCCCCGGTGTCTTTCGTCCCGTGCGTGATGGAGAAAGGGTTTTAGTGGATGGAGCGGTAACCGACAGACTGCCGGTTAGAGTAGCTCAGGAGTGGGGAGCGGATATAATAATAGCCGTTGATGTGACTTTTTGTGGCGGTAAGAAAATAGTGATTCGCAATACTCTCGATGTAATTATGACTTCTCTGGATATTCTCCAGAAGCAGCAATTTGATTCGGTATCACCCTTAGCAGATATTTTAATTCAACCGGCAGTAGGTGGATATTCTCCCCAGGACTTCGAGCATTCTCGGGAACTGGTGGAGCTAGGAAGAATTGCAACGCTGGATAAAATCGAGGATATCAAGAAAACTATTAAACAGTGGGAGGAGACCCACTCTTAAATGGGTCGGGGGGAGGAAGTAAAATCAAGTCTACCTGAGCGTAAAGAGGGGTTAGGGAGCAGCAGATTATAAAGGTCGGTAGCCATAATATCCAAACTTATCATACTCTGAACACCTAAGCCTAGCTTACCATCAAAGGCTTCTTTAACCTGACTACCCCGGCTCAAAATAGGCAGCTCTGATTTATGCTGCATCTGCTGCAGCAGGTATTGGCCTCGACGTGAAAAGGCTAAAACATGATAGTATAAAGGACCAGTGCCATCGAATACATCCACCTGACCAGCTTTTATATTGAGTAAGGAGTAAATCAGCAAACGGTTGATTTTGGTCATACTGTAGCGTTTCGATTTTATAGCATGCTTTAGTTCATCCAGAGTCCCGCAGCGTAAAGCGGCTTCTTTAACGCGATTTTCGATTCCTTCGGTGATTTCATAGATTTCACTTAGTTCTTGGAGAGTTATGGTGCGAAGCCGGTAAAATATTAAAGATGCTAGATCGTTGTCGAAAACCGGCCCATTGCCCTTTTTCATTTCTCGCTCCAGAATTTTGAGGCTGGAAGGAGGAAGAACGGGGTTCAGGTTGGATATATCAATTTTCTGTCGGAGAGCTTGACGAATAGCCGTGGCACTGGCAAAACGATTCAGTTCCGGGCTGTGAAAACACCCCTGACGAGCAACCACTATAGGCTCAATATCTAACTGCAGTTCTTTAATAACGCGTAAATACTCCAGAGCCAAAATGTTGTTAGGCTGGCTAAGCATTGAATGGAAGTCACGGTCATCGTTGCCCAGAAAGGCCTGCAAGGCCTGGGACCTAGCGGCGGGAAAGCTATAGCCCTGCTGGAGGAATGCTTTTAGCTGTTGGCGGTATTCAGCCGGCTCATCTGCCAATATGTGGGCGATGGTTTGCAATTCCTGCTGACGGCCACTTTCACTGCCAAAAGCTAAATGGGTAACCAGCCCGGTTTTTGCCAGCATCATCAGTGAGTAACGAGCAAAATAATAAGCACTGCGCACGGAGAAAACTAGTGGTAACTCAAGAACCAAATCAATACCACCGTGAACAGCCATTTCGGCTCTAGCCCATTTGTTGATCAGAGCAGGTTCACCTCTTTGCAGAAAGTGCCCGCTCATGACACAGATAGCAGCAGAATCTGGGTAGAGTTGGCGAGCAGATTCTATCAGGTAGCGATGTCCATTGTGGAATGGATTAAATTCAGCTACAATGCCTAACACTTTCATAAACAAGTCTCCGTACGGTTTATCATCGCATAAATTCTACCACTTAAATATTACTTTATGCTAGAATGTACAAAGAAACTTGCTAATTAGAACCAAAAATTTTCGTTAAGCTTTTAGGGGAGGTAGAAGGATGAGTTTACTTGCGGAAATTAGGGAAAAAGCGGCAAAAAAAGGCCGCGCAATTGTTCTGCCCGAAGGCACCGAAGAAAGGACATTGCAAGCGATTAAAGGAATTGTGGATAATCGTATTGCCACGCCTATTCTGCTCGGTGACGAAGGCGAGATTAAAGCGGCGGCCAGTAAGGTGGGAGCTGACATATCAGGGGCGGAGATCATCAACCCGGCTAAGGCTCCGTTTTTTGACGATTTTGTACAAGCTTTTTACGAGATGCGTAAGAGTAAGGGGGTTGACTTGGATAAAGCCAAAAGTACTATGTTGGATCCCCTGTTCTTCGCTTCTATGATGGTTAAAATGGGTAAAGCCGATGGTAAAGTAGCCGGGGCCCAAAACACCACTGGTAATGTCTTGAGACCAGCCTTGCAGATTATCAAGACTGCTCCTGGAATTCCAGCTGTATCAGGAGCTTTTATTATGATTGTTCCCAACTGTGAGTACGGTGATGATGGTATATTTGTTTTTGCTGATTGTGCAGTTACCATTGATCCCACAGCCGAGCAATTAGCTGCTTTTGCCAAAGCCTCTGCCCTGACGGCAGTAGATTTGTGCGGTATGAAAGAGCCTAAAGTAGGCATGCTGTCATTCTCCACCAAAGGCAGTGCCAGCCATGAAACCGTAGATAAAGTGGTTGAAGCTACGCGCCTTGCCAAAGAAAAGTATCCGGAGCTGAAGGTGGATGGAGAATTCCAGTTTGACGCTGCTATCGTTCCCAGTGTGGGAGCATCCAAAGCTCCAGGAAGCCCTATTGCCGGTGATTGCAATGTACTGGTATTTCCCGATATAAATGCTGGCAACATAGGCTATAAGTTGGTGCAGCGTCTGGCCAAAGCTGAAGCTATTGGACCGATACTTCAGGGTCTGGATAAACCGGTCAATGATCTATCCCGTGGCTGCAGCGTTGAAGACATCGTAAATGTAGTCGCTATGACAGCCGTGATAGCTTAATAAGCGGGAAAAGGTGTATTTACCTGATTAGTATATTCAAACTTGAGGAGGTAAAAAAATGAAGGTACTGGTAGTGAATGCAGGGAGTTCTTCCATTAAGTATCAAGTGTTTGATATGACTGATGAGTCTGTTCTGGCTAAAGGCTTAGTTGATCGGGTGGGCATTCCGGGAACAACTCTTGAACATAAACCCGCTGGAAAAGATGAAGTAGTCATTAAGAGGGATTTGCCGGACCACACTGAAGGAATGAAACTAGTTCTGGATGTTCTGGTTAACCCTGAATACGGTTGTATCAAGAGCATGGATGAGATCGGCGCAGTAGGCCATCGAGTTGTTCATGGCGGTGAAGATTTTTCCGCATCAGTAGTCATTGATGACAATGTAAAAAAAGTCATTAAAGATTGCTTTGACATAGCCCCCTTGCACAATCCTCCCAATCTCATGGGAATTGAAGCCTGTCAGGCTTTAATGCCCAACGTGCCCCATGTAGCTGTATTCGACACTGCTTTTCACCAGACTATGGAACCTGCTAACTTTCTTTATGCCCTGCCCTATGAAGTATATGAAAAGCATAAGGTAAGGAGATACGGCTTCCATGGAACTTCACACTTTTATGTATCGCAGCGGGCAGCTGAAATGCTGGGCAAGCCTTACGAAGAGTGTAAGATAATTACCCTGCACATGGGTAATGGGGCCAGTATGGCTGCCATTAAGAATGGTAAAGTAGTAGACACCTCCATGGGATTCACACCCTTAGAAGGTCTGGTAATGGGAACCCGTTCTGGTGATATAGACCCGGCCATCGTATTCTTCCTTATGGAAAAACTAGGTTTAAGCGCACAGGAAGCCAATAATTATTTCAATAAGAAATCTGGTATGCTTGGGCTATCGGGTGTATCCAATGATTTAAGAGATATTCTGGAAGCTGCTAGTTCCGGTAATGAGAGGGCTCAAATTGCTCTGGAAGTTTACTACAACCGGGTTAAAGGGTATATCGGCAAATATGTCGCCAAGCTGAATGGATGCGATTGTTTAGTATTTACTGCTGGAGTTGGCGAAAACGGTTACGATGTACGGGAAAAGGTCTGCGAGGACTTGGATTATTTGGGCATAAAAATGGATGTGGAAAAGAACAAAGTCCGTGGCAAGGAAGTGGATGTGGCTGCTGAGGATTCTAAAGTACGCATCTTTGTTATTCCTACCAATGAAGAACTGGTCATTGCCCGGGATACCTACAACCTGGCGAAATAGCTTTAACAAGCATTTTCTTGAGGCGGGGTGACCCGCCTCATTTTTGTTAAAGCCCGGCTTTGTTGACAATACTAACTTCAGCAGACTATAATAAATCTGGTGTTTTTACGGGGTGTATGGTATGATTATCAACCTAAACAACCTAAAACTACCTCCTAATCAGGCTCAGGATTTGCATTTTGAACAAAGAGGAAGTGCCGAATTGCTGGAAAGCTGGGGAGGTAAGTTTAAGCAACCGATTGTAGTTGATGGGATATTGCTATTTGATGGGAAAAACCTTTTGGTACAGGGAAGTGTGCATACCCAGGTAGAGCTCGGTTGTTCTCGTTGTCTTAAGCCAGTTACCTATACTGTAAATGCTGATTTTTCGGCATTGTTGATTAAGGAATCTTTACAGGATGAAGCTGACCTAGTGGATGAAGATGTGGTAGTATATACTGGTGGCATGGCCGATCTGACTCCGCTAATAGAAGGAATCATTGTTTCAGAAATACCTATGAGCTTACTATGCAGCGAAGATTGTAAAGGTTTATGTGCTATCTGCGGCAGCAATCTCAATACTAGAGACTGTGGCTGCCGGGAAGATAATATCGATCCCCGCTGGGAGAAGTTAAAGCAGCTTACATAGGGAAGGAGGTTTTAAGGTGGGAGTACCTAAGAGAAGGCAATCCCATACCCGTACCAGCAAGAGGCGGTCCGAGTGGAGGAAAATAGATAAGCCCGGTCTGGTCGAGTGTCCTCAGTGTCGTGAATTGAAAATGCCTCACCGGGCATGTCTTGCCTGTGGATATTATAAAGGTAAAAACGTTCTGTAAACTCTATACTAGTTGATAGAAAAGTAAGGTATGTAGTCTGTATGGTAGACTAGTAGCTTACTTTTTTTTTCAAAAGGAGGTTCTTATGCGTATTGCAGTTGATGCTATGGGTGGTGACCATGCACCTAGCGAAATCGTAGCTGGAGCTGTACAGTGGGTGCAGCACAATGAAGGCAGCCTAATTCTGGTTGGGCCAACCACTCAGCTGGAAAAAGAGTTATCACCTTATGATTACGACCACGCAAGGATCGAATTAGCCGAAGCCAGCCAAGTAATTGGTATGGAAGAATCCCCTGCCCAGGCCTTGAGGAGAAAAAAGGATGCCTCCATTGTGGTGGCAACTAAATTAGTTAAAGAAGGAAAAGCTGAGGCGGTAGTCTCATGCGGCAGTACCGGCGCGCAGATGGCGGCGGCGATTTTTATTCTCGGCCGATTGCCAGGTATAGAAAGACCACCTATTGCCACAGCATTACCAAACTCTAAAGGGAGCCAAACAGTATTGATTGATGTAGGCGCCAATGTTGACTGCCGTCCCCGCCAACTACTTCAGTTTGGCCTTCTGGGTAGCCTATATGCATCTTCTGTTTTAAACAAACCTCAGCCCCGTGTAGCGCTAATCAGCAATGGCCAGGAAGAAGGCAAAGGAAACCAACTGACTTTAGAAGCTTATGCTTTGTTGAAAAACCATAGTTCACTCAATTTTGTTGGTAATATTGAAGGACGAGAACTATTTGCGGATCAAGCTGATGTATTGGTCTGCGATGGATTTGTGGGCAATATTGTATTAAAAACTATTGAAGGTATGGCTATGTTTGTTGCTCAAGGAATTAGCCGGGAACTAGGAAAATTGCCTAATTTTTTTGCGGAGCTGGATTATACTCAGTATGGAGGTGCACCCTTACTAGGGATTGAAGGAATAAGCATAGTATGTCATGGTAGCTCACGCCGTGAAGCTGTTTACCACGGCATATGTGCTGCTGCAGACTGCGTGGAAAAAGGTATAATTGAATTACAGAAGGAGTCCCTTATAATGTTAGAGAAAGCCATATCCAACCAAAATAATCAGGAGGGATAAAATGCAGGAGTTTTTTGAACTTGCTTGCAAACTACTAGCCGAACAATTAGAAATAGATCCAGCTGATATTACAATGGAAACCACATTCGAGTCTATTGATGCAGATTCTATTGATGTTGTTGAAATGATTATGGCTCTGGAAGACATATATGATGTGGAATTTCCAGAGGAAGATCTGGAAGATTATCCTACCATGGGATTGTTGGTTAAGGCATTGTGGGACTATCTTGAACAGGTAAAGAATGAAAACAAGTGAGAAACACATAGCACAAACTTTCTTACAGGAACAGTTAGTTCCCTGTCAAAACTTAGATTTGATGACCACTGCCCTGACTCACCCATCTTATGCCCAAGAAAGCAATCTGATATCTAATAACCAGCGTTTAGAATTTTTGGGTGATGCCGTGCTTAGCTTTGTGGTGGCCGAATACCTGTATACCCATTATCCTCAACAAGCGGAAGGTGAACTTACTAAAATTAGGGCTAGGGTAGTGTGTGAACCAGCCCTCAGCAAGGTAGCGCGGCAGCTAAATTTGGGTAAATACCTGCTTTTGGGTAAAGGTGAAGAAAAATCTGGAGGAAGAAACCGCCAATCCATTCTGGCCGATGCTGTGGAAGCGGTTATCGGAGCGGTGTATCTTGACCAGGGTTATGAAGCTGCGCGTGACTTTATACTAGAATATCTAGAGGAAGACATCCAGAAAACAGAAGCAGGGGACCACTATGATTATAAATCCCGTTTGCAGGAATTAGTCCAGGGCAAATACCGTGACAATGTTTCTTATAGCATTTTAGAAGAGACCGGCCCTGCTCATGACCGCACCTTTGTGGCTGGGGTTTTCTATCAGGATCGCTTGCTGGCTACTGGCAAAGGACACAGCAAAAAAGAAGCTCAGCAAAACGCTGCTTCAAAAGTATTGAATGACAAGCAGTTGCTTAAGACCATTATTTCGGAGAAACTAAATGGATGAAACAAACCCGCAATATTGCCATCTTTATACCTCACCTGGGCTGCCCCTTCCGCTGTTGCTTTTGCCAGCAGCAAAAAATCAGCTCCGCTTGGCATCCGCCTTCCCTGGCACAGGTAAAACAGGATATTGAAACCGCTTTGCTGACCATACCACCAGAATGTGAAGTGGAGGTAGCCTTTTTTGGCGGTACTTTTACGTCCATACCGGAAAAGATGCAAAATGATTATTTGGAATGTGTCCAACCCTATCTGGACCAGGGCCAAATTAATGGCATAAGACTATCTACCCGACCGGATGCCATAGATATGAAAAGGTTAGAGGAGTTGAAACATCGCGGTGTAACCACTATAGAGCTAGGAGTACAGTCTCTTGATGAAGAGGTTCTAAAGCTTTCCCAAAGAGGTTATCAACCAGACCAAGTTATCCGATCCTGCCAAATGATTCATGCCGCCGGAATTAAACTGGGAATCCAGTTAATGATAGGCCTTCCAGGAGATAACTTGCAAAAAGACTTGGAGACTACCCGCCAGAGTATTGCACTGGCTCCTGCTATGGTACGCATATACCCCACACTGGTGATTGCCGGAACCCAATTGGAAGAAGCCTTTCGTGCCGGAAACTACGTGCCCTTAAGTCTAAAAGAGGCTGTAAATATAACTGCTGCCATATATCTTCTTTTTACTCAAGCGCATATACCCGTAATTCGCATGGGTCTACATCCCAGTGAAGAATTGCAGGATTCTGATACCGTAGTAGCTGGACCTTTTCATCCCGCCTTTGGGGAACTGGTGCTGCAAAAAGTGGCCTTGGACCGGGCTCGTTGCCTACTGGATATGTATTTGCTACAGAATATTTCCAGGCAGTCTATCACCCTTTATTGCCCACCTCGTGAGTACTCTCAGTTAGTAGGGGCAAAGCGCTCAAATATAATCACTCTGCAAAAGGATTATGGCCTAGGTAGCTTGGCGGTCAAGCCTGAAACAAGCCTCCCTCCTGGAAGTTTGGGCGTAGGATGTGGCCCTGGCCTGGAGAAGATACTCAGTCGAGAACAGTACCTGCAAACTTTATCTATATATGAATCAGCCGACATACTCTAATAAATAGTGGTCATGGTCCTGCACAAGGGTTTTAGCTACTGTCTGTCTAATTATTCCTTAGCAAGATAGAAAGGAAACCTTATGAAGGATAGAATATTAGAGCGACTCAGGATAGCATATCCGGACTTTGTTTCTGGTGCTGACTTAGCTCAGAGCCTGGGAATCAGCCGGGTAGCGGTGTGGAAACATATGGATGCTCTTAAACAAGCAGGTTATGATATTGCGGCCCAAAAGGGTAAGGGGTATCGCCTCAACGATGCTGAACAGGTCTTAATACCATCCTTGCTCAAAAAGCGATTCCACCATACCCAGTGGGGGACTCCCCTTTATTATGCAGAGCGAACTGAATCGACTAACCTGTGGGCTCGTCGTCTCCTGGCAACTGAGCCCATTCCGGAAGGGGCTGTGGTATTAGCAGGAATGCAGACCGGTGGTCGAGGACGACTAGGACGCACTTGGTCTTCTCCTCAAGGGGGATTGTATTTTAGTATTATTTTGCGACCCACTCTAGACTTGCAGCGAGCATCTCTTCTATCATTAGTGCTGGCCGTGGCTTGCGCCCAGTCCCTGGAAAGATTTATTAACTATCCCTGCAAAATCAAGTGGCCTAATGATGTAATGATCGATGGCCTGAAGGCAGGAGGTATCCTGTTGGAAGCCAGCGGGGAGATGGATCGACTGGACCATGTTGTGGCGGGTGTGGGCATTAATGTTAACTTATTCCGCCAGGATTTCCCAGAAGATATACTCGGTCTAGCTACTTCACTGGCTATGGCTACCGGACGGAACCATGATCTAAATACATTACTGGCTCATTTATTGGAAGATTTGGCCCGGGATTATTATCAATTTCTGGACAAGGGATTTGAGTACTATTTGGAGCTCTACAAAGAGTACTGTGTCCATCTCTTTCAGCCCATTATTGTTAATACAGGGAAAGGCAGAATCGAGGGTATTCACAAAGATGTAGATGTTAATGGCAGCTTGTTAATTGAGGTTAATGGCGAGAGTATTCCTATAAGCACTGGAGACGTTCAATTGATTCATTACCAGGAGGAATAATTGTGCACTTAAAACGCATGGAATTAAAAGGTTTTAAGTCTTTTGCTGACCATACGGAGATATTTTTTCAGCCTGGCATTAATATTATAGTAGGCCCTAACGGATGCGGTAAAAGCAATGTGGTGGATGCCATCCGTTGGGTCATGGGAGAGGCTAATATCCATACTATTAGAGGTCAACGCAATGAGGATATCATATTCAACGGTACTGACCAAAACCGGGCTTTGGGTATGGCTAGTGTAGAGATAACCCTGGATAATAGTGATCGCCTGTTAGGAATCGATATGGCAGAGATTTCCATATCGCGAAAACTATTTCGCTCGGGTGAAAGTGAGTATCATCTTAATCGTACCCGGGTGCGCCTGAAAGATATCCAGGCTCTCTTTATGGGAACGGGAGTGGGAAAACGGGGATACTCAATAGTCGGGCAGGGAGAGTTGGAACAGGTATTGAATGGACATCCTCTGGATCGCCGCTTGTATTTGGAAGAGGCATCGGGAATAAGCAAGCATCGCCAGCAACGGGAAGAAGTTCTACGCAGAATTGCTAATACCAAAGCAGACCTGGTAAGAGTACAGGATATCTTAAATGAACTGAGCAGCCATAAAGAGCAGGTATATGAAAAAGCTCAAAAGGCTACAGCTTATAAGAAATTGTTAGAGGAACACCGCAGTATTGAAAGGGCTTTATTACAATACGAACTCCTGCGAATCGATGCTGCCCTTAAGCAACGCAATGGTGAAAATGAGCTGCTGCAGGATAAAATTCATTCTATTTCCCAGCAGGTTGATGAAATGACCACCCAGTTGGAAAGGATGAACCAATCCATAGAAGCCAGACGGGCTTTAATAGAGCAGTTGAAAGAGCAACGTTATGGACAAGAAACCAGTATTCAATCCCTGCTCACGGAATTAAAACTGAGTGAAGAGCGTCTGAAAAATGCTCAAGAAAGAATACAGGTAGCAACCGAGGACCGGCTTAAATATGAGCAAATGGGAGAAAGTATCAGTACTGATCTGGCTAGAGTAAGGGAAGAGTTTAAGCAGGAATCCCATATGCATCAATTGAAAGTACAATCCTTGCGCGAGCTCCTTATTAAAGAGGAGCAACTGGTTGAACAGATCAAACATTATGAAAGCAATTTAGAACAGATCAAAACAGAATTATTCCAGGCCAGAAACGAAGAGAGTACAACTCGCAATCAGATTAGAGCTGGAGAAGAGAAGTTGACCCGGTTAAAGGAAAGGTATCATCGCTTTGAGATTCAAAAAGAAGAGCTGATAATGCAACAGCAACGAGTTGGTGAAGAGCTGCAGCGCTGTCACCAGCAAATTATGGAAATAAAATCCCGAACCGGTCAAATGGAGTTGGAGATGACCAACTATGGAGAAGAAAATTCTAGATTAACAACCCAACTAAAAAAAACAGAGACCCAACTAGCTGATTTACAACGCCAGCGCATGAGAATAGAAAATGAGCTTTTAGCCATCCAGGAGCGGCAGAAGGCGAGAGTGGGCTATGCCAGTGGAGTTAAAATGTTGATGCAGGAAGACCACAGAGCCATGTTCCCCGGCATAATCGGTGTAGTGGGAGAGATGATCGAGGTTCCTATTGGTTTGGAAGTAGCTATTGAAACTGCCGCAGGCAAGGGTTTGGAAAACATAGTAGTAAGCCAGGTAAGTGAAGCCCGCCAAGCTATTGAGTACTTGAAGGTAAAAAAAGCGGGCCGGGTGACATTTCTACCTTTGGATGTACTTAGACCAGTTCCTATGAACGACAAAGAGATTAAGGCTGTTCAAAACTACCCAGGTGTAATCGGGTTAGCAGCACGTCTGGTAAGCTGTGCAAGAGAAATTCAACCGGCAGTAGACTATCTGTTAGGAAGGGTCCTGATAGTTGAAGATATGGACAGCGGCATCAATTTATTGAAGCAAGAACGCATTTCCTGGCGCATGGTTACCCTGGAAGGGGAAAGCTTTGCCGTTGGGGGAGCCTTAACCGGCGGACTTAAAAGCCGCCAGCCCGAAGGTCTTTTACAGCGACGTCAGGCAGAAAGATCTTTGCTAACCTCCCGGCAAAACATCGATAAGGATATTATGTCCTGTCAAGGGCAGATTGATAGCTTTAGACAGCAGTTGGCAGAGGTTAATAAATATATAGAGCGACTGCATAGCAGTATTACTGAAGATAGAATTCATGTGCAGCTTTTGGAGCAGCAGAACAAAGAGTATGAGCAGCAGTTGGAACGACTAAAGGATGATAAAAGCATTTGCGAAGCTGAGATAGCTGATGCGGTCCAGCAGATTAAGGAGTTAGAAGAAGAGATACTCAGCCTTAAGCAGAAATTACAAGAGCGGGAAATACGCAGTAATGAGTTGACCCAGGCCTTAGAACAAAGTCGCCTAAGTGGGGAAGATTCTCGACGAGAAATAGAAATACATCGTGCCCGGGTGGCCTCCTATCGCGAACAGCTGGAGATCAAAGACCGGGAATTGGAGAACCTGCAGCGCAGTATGGAACAAATGGAGCAGATAGATCAATCTTACCGGCAGTCAGCTCAGGATGCCCAGATCCTTTATCAAAAGCTGACCCAGGAAATCAAACGGGAAGAGCAGCGTATTGCTGAATTAGAACAGGTTATTGCCCAAGGCCGAACTCAATTACAAAAGATAAATGGAAAACTTGAAAAGGAACAGCAAGCTGAGGCTGAAGAGCGTCAAAATGCGGAAACTATAAGCAGCCGTGTAGAACCAGTTAAGCAGGAGTTGGCACATGCACAGCAGCGCATTCATCAAAATGAACTGCTGGTAGCTCGTTTAGAAACAGAACAGCAAGGATTGATGAAGCGGTGGACAGAAAGGTTTGCCGGGGAAGATTATAAAAACGCTGTACCTAATGAAATAAAGGAAGGAGTACGTGAACGGCGCAAGCAACTGGCAGAAATAGAAGCACAAATGGCGCAGTTGGAACCGGTTGATCTCACAGCTATCCAAGAATATCAACAAATCTCTGAGCGCTATGAGTTTCTCTCTCAACAAGTTGAAGATCTAACCGAGGCAGAAAAATCATTAGGCAGCCTGCTAAGAGAGACGGAAAACCTGATGATGAAAGACTTCCTGCAATTTCTTGAGATAGCCAATCGAAGTTTTCAAGAAACTTTTACCGAAATGTTTAACGGCGGAGAAGCCTCTCTAGTTTTGCAAAACCAAGAAGAAACCCTGGATGCCGGTGTGGACTTTGCCATTAAACTACCCGGGAAAAAAGTACAATCCCTTAATTTACTATCGGGTGGTGAACGGGCTTTAACATGTATAGCGTTTATTTTTTCCCTATTAAAGCTAAAACCTACGCCTTTTTGCCTATTAGATGAAATTGATGCGTCTTTGGATGAAACAAATTTGATACGCTATACCCAGTTCTTGAAGAGCATGGCCGAACGAATGCAGTTTGTAATAGTAACTCACCGGCAAGCTACCATAGAGTGTGGTAATCATCTTTATGGTGTGACTATGCCCGAAAAGGGCATTTCTAAGATATTTACTCTAGACATGAGTCAGGCGGAAATCCTGGCGGGATAGATAAAAAAGAGGTGGACTACACGTGGCAATTTTTGATCGATTTAAAGGAAAAAAAACAGAAGAAGGGGCCCAGCAGGCTATCGGGAAGGGAGAGACCGGGGTAGGCAATAATAAAACCTTGCCGGCTGACCAGGAAGAGAAAACCCTTAATAATGAAAAGACGGGCTGGCTACAACGATTCAAAAGGGGTCTACAAAAAACCCGGCAGAACCTGAGTGGACGGCTGGAGTCATTAATCGTTCGTGCTAAACGCATTGATGATGATTTTTGGGAGGAGCTGGAAGAAATATTAATCCAGGCTGATGTAGGGGTAAATACCTCCCTAGCCTTGGTGGAAAAAGTACAGTATGCGGTTAAGAAACAAAAACTCCAGGAACCTGAGCAGGTGCTGGAACTGATTCGTCAGGAAGTTGTTAACTTCCTGACACTTGAAGAAAGCAGCGAGCTGTGTCTAAATTCTTCAGGTCCTTCCGTCATTTTGGTGGTAGGAGTTAACGGGGCCGGCAAGACTACATCTATAGCCAAACTGGCTCACCAGTTCAAACAAGAGCATAAGCGGGTGCTGCTGGCCGCGGGAGACACATTTCGGGCAGCTGCTATTGATCAGCTGCAGATATGGGCAGATCGTATAGGTGTGGATATCATAAAACATCAAGAGGGTGCGGATCCGGGAGCAGTAGTGTATGATGCTATGAACGCAGCCCAGGCACGCCGGGCAGACATACTGATCATTGATACAGCTGGGCGTCTACAGAATAAAACTAATCTAATGAAAGAGATTGGCAAAGTTCGTAAAATCATTGAACGGGAGATGCCGGGGGCTCCTCATGAGGTTCTGCTGGTTGTGGATGCCACTACCGGACAAAATGCCATAAGCCAGGCAAGGCTTTTTGCCGAGGCTACTGGAGTTTCAGGGATTATTCTGACCAAGCTGGATGGTACAGCTAAAGGAGGCATTGTGCTAGCCATTGCTCACGAACTAAAAATTCCCGTCAAATTCATTGGTATTGGCGAGGGAATGGAAGATTTGAGACCCTTTGCGGCGGATATGTTTGCCGCTGCTTTATTTGACCGCAGTTCAGAAGCCGAAGCATAACAATTTGAAACAAGGAGGAAATAGTACATGGTATTAACGGCTATTATTGGAGGAACTGGTGTATATGATCCCGGCCTTTTAGATAATATCAAAGAACACATTCAAGATACCAGTTACGGAACAGTGAAAATTTTACTGGGAGATTATCAAGGTCAGCGGGTTGCTTTTATACCCCGGCACGGCACGGAACACAAGGTACCTCCTCATCTGGTAAACTATAGGGCTAATATTAAAGCCCTTCAGGAGATTGGGGTTAAAAACATCATTGCTACTGCTGCAGTAGGATCACTGAGCTCTGATTATAAACCGGGTTCTTTTGTTCTGGCTGATCAGTTCCTCGATTTTACCCGTACCCGTAAAACCACATTTTATGAGGGTGGTGACCAAGGGGTGATCCACTGCGATATGACTGTTCCTTACTGCCCGGACTTGCGGCAGGCCTTGGTAAAAGGTGGAAACGAGATTAATATTTCCGTATTTAATGGAGGTACTTATGTATGTACGGAAGGACCTCGTTTCGAAACAGCTGCCGAAATAGCTATGTTTAAGCAGTTGGGGGGGCATTTGATTGGCATGACCAGTGTTCCGGAAGTATGTTTAGCTCGGGAATTGGGTATCTGCTACGCCAATATCTCCATCGTTACTAATTATGCAGCCGGTATATCCGCTGGCATCCTTACTCATAGTGAAGTAGTAGAGATGATGTCCAACCGCATTCAACAGGTTAGGGAATTGATAATGCGTAGTATCAAGCATATATCTGTTGCGCCCCAATGTGACTGCGCTCGTATTTTGGAAGAAACAGGAGTAAAGGCTAAATGATAAAAACTATTATCTGGGAAAATGAACAACTTGTGATTCTTAACCAAAACAAGCTGCCGGAAGAAGTAATCTATGAGCCATGTAATTCGGTTCATGAGGTAGCCGAGGCTATAAAAACCCTAAAGGTGCGAGGTGCTCCTTTGATAGGAGTAACAGCCGCTTTTGGATTGGCTTTGGGAGTAACCCAATATGAGGGTCCCTTTGAGAATTTTCACCAGTATTATACATCCATTCGTGAAGAACTGGCGGCTACCCGCCCAACTGCCGTGAATCTATTCTGGGCACTGCAGCGTATGGATGGTGTCTATCATAAAAACTCTCATAAAAGCCCAGCTGAATTAGGAAGACAGATGTTAGATGAAGCCCAAGCCATGTATGAAGAGGACATCAATACGAATAAAATGATCGGTGAACATGGAGCCCAGCTACTTGACAAACCCAGCCGGGTTTTGACAATATGCAATGCTGGTGCTTTGGCTACCTGCGGATATGGCACGGCCTTGGGGGTTATACGCACGGCCTATAAGCAGAATAAAATTATACAGGTTTGGGCCTGTGAGACTCGTCCCGTTCTCCAGGGAGCTCGCCTGACAGTTTGGGAGCTTATGCAGGACAAAATTCCAGTAAAACTAATAACTGATAATATGGCCGGTTACATTATGCAACTAGACCAGGTAGACGCAGTAATAGTGGGGGCAGATCGTATAGCTGCCAATGGTGATACCGCTAATAAAATCGGCACCTATACTCTGGCGGTTTTGGCCAAGTATCATCATATTCCTTTCTATGTTGCTGCTCCCCAGTCAACTATAGACCGATCTCTTGCTTCGGGCCAGGATATACCTATTGAGGAGCGAGCAGCGGAAGAAGTGCGTTCTATCCGCGGTGTGTCCGTGACCGTAAAAGACGTTGAGGTGTTTAATCCCGCTTTTGACGTTACTGATAACAGTCTTATTACCGGCATAATTACCGAAAAGAAAGTCTTGAGACCCCCTTTTGAACATAGCCTCAGACTTTAATTTCAAAGGAGTATAACCCCACCATGAAATATATGGAGAAACGAAAGCAAATCATCAGTATAGGCCAGGAAATCTATCGACAGCGATTAGTGGCTGGGACCTGGGGAAATGTCAGCTGTCGCTTGGCAGCCAGCAATTATATATTAATCACTCCCAGTGGTATGCCTTACGATTCTTTACAACCGCAGGATTTGGTAGTGTTGGATGCAGACGGTACCATAGTAGAAGGAAATCGTAAACCTTCGTCCGAATCTCCATTACATGTGCATATTTATCATGAGCGCCCAGAGGTGGGAGCCATTGTGCATGTCCACAGTCCCTGGGCCTCAGCTTATGCCGTAGCCCGTCAACCTATTCCTATGATACTGGAGGAAAGTGCTCAGGTTTTAGGTGCCAGTGTGCCAGTAGCTTCCTATGCTCATGCCGGTAGCAAAGAACTGGCTTATTCAGCCTGTGCAGCTTTAGGAAAGGAACATAAGGCCGTTTTATTGGCCAATCATGGTCTGGTCGGATTGGGCCAGGATCTAGAAGAAGCTTTGTTAGTGTGTGTGATAGCCGAGAAAACGGCTATGATTGGAGCAATAGCTCGAACCCTGGGAACCGTAAATAGCTTATCTGCTGAAGATATTAACTATCTGCAACAATCTTTCCAGCACTACGGGCAACCCCAGGAAGAACATTAATATAGACCGGAGGTAAAGGTATGAGGATTTTACTGCAAAATATTACTATTTTGCCTATGACCAGCCCGAAGGAGATTATTGAGAAAGGATATGTAATAATTCAAGACCAGGTGATTGTAGCGGTGGGACCAGGAGATCCTCCCCTAGGAGAGTATGACCGGGTGATTGATGGCACTAATCAGCTGGTAATGCCTGGACTTATCAATACTCATACACATGCCGCCATGACCTTGCTGCGCAGTTATGCCGATGACCTGCCTTTAATGGAGTGGCTGGAAACAAAGATTTGGCCGATGGAGGACCGTTTAACTGGGGATGACATATATTGGGGCACAATGTTAGCCATAACAGAGATGATCAAATCAGGTACTACAACTTTTACTGATATGTATTTTCATATGGACAGAGTAGCTGAGGCAGTTGAGGAATCCGGGATAAGAGCTGTTTTGTCAAGGGGAATGATAGGAATTGGTCCTGAGAATCAGCTGGCTTTAGAGCAGTCCCGCCAATTTATACAGGATTGGCAAGGGGGAGCACAGGGAAGGATTACTGTGATGCTGGGACCCCATGCACCCTATACCTGCCCGCCGGACTATCTCAAACAGGTATTAAGCTTGGCCCAAGAAACCGGCGTGGGAATCAATATTCATGTAGCCGAAACCCTCGACGAAATGGATACCATTAAGGGTGATTACGGTATGTCTCCGGTAGCTTTGCTGGAAAAAACGGGAGTGTTTGAAGTCCCGGTATTAGCCGCCCACTGCGTCCATGTTAACGACGAAGATATAGCTATATTAAAAGAATATGGTGTCGGTGTAGCTCATAACCCAGAAAGCAATATGAAACTGGCCAGTGGTATTGCCCCCGTACCGCGCATGTTAGAGGAGGGAATTGCCGTGGGCCTGGGTACTGACGGAGCATCCAGCAACAATGATTTGGACATGCTGCAGGAAACCCGCACTTGTGCCTTATTACATAAAGTGAACAGCATGAATCCCACCGTACTTCCAGCTGAACAGGTTTTGAGCATGGCTACTAGCCTGGGTGCTAAAGCACTGCACCTAGAGGACCAAATCGGCTGTTTGGAGCCTGGATATAAAGCGGACATGATATTAATAAACCTGGACCAGCCCCATATGACGCCCCGTTATGATTTGATAGCCAATCTGGTTTACGCGGGAAAAGCCAGTGATGTGGATACAGTGATTATCGATGGGAACATCGTGATGGAGAACCGTCAACTCGTAACCATAGACGAGAAGAAGGTTCTCCATCAGTGTAGGGAAATAGCCCGGCGTTTGGTGCAAAATTAGTTAGCAGATTAAGAATCTACTTTCCAGCCCTGGCGATAGTGGGTTCCGTCACAAAAAGGCCGTTTCCCACTAAGACCACAGCGGCATAGGGATGTTTTACCGGTCTGATGAGTGATACTACCGTCCACATTCTTTAATTCGTATTCACCTTCTATAACTAACGGGCCGTTGCGTATGACTTTTATACTCAAAGAAGGAGCAGCGGCAGTAGTTTTATAGTCTTTGGCACCAGGACCATTACCAAGGTCGGGGTTTACCAAGGACCCGGGAGGCAGGGAATACTTCAAAGCACCAGAAGGACAGTTATCGATAGTGCGTATAATATCTTCCGGGCTGGCAGCCGCAACATTGACCCAAGGCTTTTGTTGTAAATCGAATACCTGTGGGAGTTGGTTTAAGCACACTGCCGAGTGAGAACAGCGGTCTGGTTCCCAATATACCACAATATCTTTCGTGCGATATTCTTTCATCACTTGGACTCCTTTTGGTATTTATTTCTTTCTTAATACTACTCTTAATGTCAATCTGTGACAAGAAAGAGGTGGGCTATGGTACCGGTGATAGCCTTTGTAGGCAGGCATAATTCTGGAAAAACCACGATTCTTGCCAAAGTAATTAATATTTTACAGCTGCGGGGTATAAAAAGCGGGGTAATCAAGCACAGTCACCACTCTCCGACCCCGGATAACCATGATTCAGGAAAACTGTTTGCTGCCGGGGCTGAGCAAGTGTTTTTAAGTACCCCTTATGTGAGCTTGCTGTATAGAAGGGAAGAAGAGAAACGCCTGGATACAATAATCGAGCAGATTAATCTCCAGGTTGACATTATATTTTTGGAAGGATATAAAAAGTCCCAACATCCTAAGATCGAAATTATCAGACAGGAGGTTGATGCTCACCCTTTAGGGGTCAGCAATGTTATAGCCCGTGTTACCGATGGTGATGGTTTTGAAGACCAAATACCGCTGTTTCGATTTGGCCAGGAAGCTGAATTGGCGGATTTCCTTGTGCAGAAGTTTATTAAATTAGATGTTGACAGCTCAGGAGGTGGTGCGGATGCCTAGAAGACCAAAATGCCGTCGGGTTGGTCATGTACCTAGGGTTAATTATTTTAAGCCAGCCGGAGTTCCAGTTGTGGACCTAGAAGAAGTAATCCTAAAAATTGAAGAAGCGGAAGCACTGCGGCTAAAAGACCTGCTCGGTCTTGAACAGGTTGAGTGCGCTGAATTAATGGGAATATCCCGCACTACGTTTCAGCGTATTCTGGTGGATGCCCACCGAAAGGTTGCTGATGCCATTATTTATGGAAAGGCATTGATGGTACAGGGGGGAAACTATCATTATGATCAAAATTTCGAGGGGGAAAAATAGAAACCAGGCAGGGACGTTTTTCCGGTTAGACCAAGATAGTGCAGTATAGATGTACCCAACTGGTGTAACAGAAAATACTTCCTGCCTGATATAAATTTTAGGTGACTTGGTTTTCGTCGTGGTTGGTATAACCTTGTTCCTGAGCCAGCATGTCCAGATAAATAGTACTTATATTTGCTATGTACATGTCTACAGGTTGCCCACTGGTGCGCTCATCATAAGTTTTCAGGTAGCCATGACACTGTTGGCAGACGTAAACCCGGTAAGCATCATGTCCTTCGATACTAAGATAGGTAATATCTTTGGGACGATCACAACCACAGTGCACACAGAATAGATAACGGGTTTTCCATTCTGAAAAACAACGATCACAGAACATTATACGTTGCCCATCTTCCTGACGTAAACGACTGAAGTGGGACTTGGCTCCACATATGGGACAAATAGTCGGAAAATCCCAATGAAAATCTGCTGCTGCCAGATCTTCCCGGTAGGATTCCGCTATGAGTCTTAAAACTGGACGCAAAGAATGATCCAGGACAAAAATCCAAAAGTCTTCCGGAATAGCCAGTTGCTTAGCGACAGCTATAAGCTCGCTTTCTTTGGGTGCCAAAAAGGATTTTACCAGATGATCGAAATTTAATTGATGAAAGTTTGAACGCAACTGCCCAATAGGATCCTTCACTGATGGTCGAGCCGTATCCAAAAAGTCCAAAAATGAATCCAGCAAGTCCTTGAGTAAATCACCATCTATATGGGGGTTAATCTGACTGAGCAGCGGTTTTCTATGCCTATTTAATCTCGCCGTTAGATTTTCCTTGGTATGTACATAAGTTTTGCGTAATTTAATAGTTTGTTCATTCTGCCAGCTTTCCAGAGATTGAAAAAAATCCAGGTATCCTTCCGGTAGAGGGGCCGGTGGGCGCATATCCATGTATTTTCACCTCACATTATGCTATTATATGCAGTTTAACAAATATTGATAGGAAAACAAAAGGGGGAGTCCAAGCTCCCCCAGTTGCTGGTTTAATCTGGCAGAGAATTAAACTTAAATATTTTCCCATTTATTCGGCATCTTCAGCCTTGGCTTTTTCGCCGTAGGTTTCATCATACCAAATGCCATGATGGTGCTGAGCCCAGTCGGCGCGAACCGTACCTTTCCACATTCCCCAGAAGGATTCACCAGAGCCAGGGTGGAAGGATCCCAGGTAAGCGTGCATACACACCATACAAGTGGCCAGGACCATAGCTATGTCGTGGATTGGATAAGCAACTCGAACCAGCCCGGCCGGGAAAATAGATGGAAACCACATGATATATCCACTCAGTACCAGCAGTATAACACAGGTAGGAGTTACTATGGAGTTTCCTTTTTCACCGCCGTTGAATCGAGTCTGTGGTGGTACCTTAACCGGAAATCCCAAGAATTCTAAAGGGAATACCATTACAAACTTGATGTCATTTAAGCCGAAGCGTAGTAAATCCTTGATCCAGTTAATTATTCCTTTGAAATCAAAAACCACAAAGAATACTATTACCAGGGTCATTAACACTGCGGAAATACGGTGAACCAGACCGGCTCCGGCATAACCGCCAAATATTGCTGCCAGCCAGTCGACACTGTCTAAGAAAAGCACTAATCCGGTAAACAGACAGAGTAAAAAGGTTACCGTGTGGCCCCAGTGTGTCAGGCGGGCTACTAAATTAAACCGTTCTACGCGTGGAATATCCTCTCGGTATTCAGGAAGTAACTGCATTATTCATGCCCCCCTTCATCATGCTCACCATGTTTGTTGGCCAAGATACGGGTGGTTACAAAGCTGACAGCAGATCCTGCCAGAGCTATAGGAATCAGCCAGCCAAGGTAAGGTTGAATCCAATCCTGCCAGAAAGGAATTTGGCCAGGAACTTTGGGATCCACTGGCAGGCCAAATTTGTCAGGAGTATCGGTCAACACATACAGTTTGTTGAGGCCACCTAGCTCTAGTTTCCCATAAATGGTGGCCCGGGGGAAGCCATTAGCCCGAAGGTGCTTAACTCTATCTTCTGCATACTGGAGCAATTCATCCCGATCACCAAACATGAGAGCACCTGGAGCACAGGTTGCAGCGCAAGCAGGCTGCAGGCCTTCTTCCACCCGATCAGCACACAAGGTGCATTTAGCAATTTTATCTTCTCGTTTCCTATATTTGGGTATTTCGAAAGGACAAGCATAGGTGCAGTACTGACAACCGATGCACTTATCGGGATCATGAATAGTTGCACCCCATGAAGTTTTAGAATACGCCCCCCGAGGACAGACTTTCATACAGGCTGGTTCTGAACAGTGCATGCATTGGTATTTCAAGAAGTTCCAAATTACGCCATCAACAGGGTCCTCTGTTTCAATCATTCGCACTATGGTATAAGTATCGCCATTGGTGTCGTCATGAGTTTGATAATTGCCTCGGAAGGGCTTGATTACAGCCGGCAGTTGATTCCAGTTTTTACAGGCTATCTGGCAACCGCGGCAGGCTGTACATCT